>JAJDAI010000338.1 GCA_029261955.1 Deltaproteobacteria bacterium
ACCTGCGCATCGGCCGCCTGCTGCGCGAGTCGGCCTCCGACGACGAGCTGGCGGACCGCTCCTTCGACATCGTCGAGCACATGGGCCACGCCCTGGACCGCGTCACCGAGCCCGCGGAGCGCCTGGACCTGGCCCGCCTCAACGTCGCCGTCGGCGAGCGCGCCCGGGACGCGATGGCCTACGACGCCGCCGTGCGCTACCTCAGCGACGCCGTGGAGCTGTTGGGCGAGGCCGGCTGGACGGAGCACCCGGACCTGACCTTCCAGGCCCACTTCGACGCCGCCGAGGCCGTCTACCTGTGCGGCACCTTCGCCGAGGCGGACGAGCGCTTCGACCGCATCCTGGCTTCAGCCTCCTCGGTCGTGAACAAGGTGCGCGTGCACGAGGTGCGGACCGTGCTCGGCCGCCACGGCGCCGACTACCCCGGCGCCCTGAAGCACGCGATCGCAGGCATGGCGCTGACCGGGGTCGAGCTGCCGCCGCCCGAGGACACGGAGGCGCTGGTCGCGCTCATGGGGGAGGCTGGCGCCGCCCTGGGTCCGCTCGTGGAGGGGCGCAGCCCCGCCGAGCTGATCAACCTGCCGCCGATGACGGATCCGCTGCGCCTGGTGGAAGCCGACCTGCTCGCCGAGCTGATGATCCTCGGCTACTTCTTCAACCCGGTCTACGTCCAGGTCGCCGTGCTGACCCTCGTCGCGCGCTCGGTGCAGTACGGCAACTCCAGCGCGTCCCCCGCGGCCTTCGGGGCCTACGGCATGACCATCGGCACCGCCGCGGGCCAGTACGAGGCGGGCTACGAGTTCGGCCAGATGGCCATGCGCCTCGCGAACAAGCAGCAGAACACCTTCGCGCTCTGCCAGGCCCAGGTCTGGTTCGGCGGCTTCACGAGCCACTGGCGCGAGCCGGTCGACAACGGCATCGCCGTGCTCAAGGAGTGCGTCGACACCTCGCTGCGCATCGGCGCGCCGCTGTGGGCCGCCTACGCCGCCTTCTTCGCGCCCGTGCACACCTGGTGGCGCGGCGCGCCGCTGGCGGACTCCCTGGCCGGCTTCGACCGCTACATCATCCCGATGGAAGGCCAGAGCACGGCCGCGGCCGTCTGCTACCGCAGCGCCATCCGGGGCCTGATGGGCCTGCACGACGGGCAGGGCTCCATCGACGACGACGCCGAGGGCTTCGTGCACCGCGAGCACGAGGCGACCATCCGCGCGGACGGGCTCTTCCTGGCGCTGCAGCACTACTTCGTGGCGCGCATGGTCTCCCACAACCACTTCGGGCAGTACGAAGACGCGCTGGCCGCCCACGCCGAGGCCATCGGCGAGGGCTCCATCCACGAGATCCTCTTCGCCCAGCTGACCCCGGTGGAGCTCAGCTTCCACCACGGCATCGCGCTCGCTGCCTGCCTGCACGACGGCTCCATCGACGACGCCGAGGCCGCGCGCACGGAGCTGGACGGGATCCGGGAGCGCCTCGCGCTCTTCGCGGACAACAACCCCTCCCTCTTCGAGCACATGCGCCTGCTGCTGGACGCCGAGGCCGCCGCGCTGGACGGCCGGCAGCTGCAAGCCCTCGGGCTCTTCGACGACGCCATCGACCAGGCCCGCACCGACGGCTTCCTGGGCGATGAGGCGCTGACGATGGAGCGCGCGTCGAGGTTCCACGCCCGCGCGGGCCGCGACCGCATCGCCCGGCAGTACCAGCGAAACGCGCGCAACCGCTACGAGGCCTGGGGAGCCGCCGCGAAGGTCGTGCAGATCGAGCGCGAGCTGGGCGAGACGACGTCCTGGCAGTCCGGGGGGAGCACCGGCCTGATCAAGGCGGTGCCGGGCGGCGCCTCCAGCCTGGACATGGCCTCGGTGCTGAAGGCGGCGCGCATCGTGTCGGGCGAGATCGAGATGGACCGGCTGCTGAAGCGCTCCATGGAGATCCTGGTCGAGAACGCGGGCGCGGGCCGCGGCGTGCTGCTGCTGTCGGACGGGGCGGGCCTCGTGCCCTCGGCCTTCTCCCAGTTCGGCGGCGCCGACTCCCGCACCCTGGTGGGCGAGGACCTCGTCGACGTCTCCTACCCGCAGGCCGTGGTCGACTACTGCCGGCGCACCCGGGACCCCGTCGTGCTGGCCGAAGCGTCGCAGGACGCGCTCTTCGGCTCGGACCCCTGGATCACGAAGCACCAGCCGCGCTCCGTCCTCTCGGTGCCCATCCTGAACAAGGGCCGGCTGATCGGGATCCTCTACGTCGAGAACAACCTCAGCGCCGGCGCCTTCACCAACGACCGGGTCGGCGTGCTGCAAGCGCTCTGCTCGCAGATCGCGGTGTCCATCGAGAACGCCCGCCTGTTCCGGCAGCAGCGGATGATGACCGACGCCTTCGCCCGCTTCGTGCCGAAGGAGTTCCTGGAGCACCTGGGCAAGGACAGCGTCGCCGACATCCAGCGCGGGGACGCCGTCGGGCGCGACATCACGGTGCTGTTCAGCGATCTGCGGAACTTCACGTCGATGTCCGAGACGATGTCGGCGAGCGAGAACTTCCAGTTCCTCAACGCCTACATGGAGCGCATGGAGCCGGCGATCGAGGCCCACAAGGGCTTCGTCGACAAGTACATGGGCGATGCGATCATGGCGCTCTTCTCGCGCACGGCCGACGACGCGATCGCCTCCGCCGTCGACATGCACATGGCCCTGCAGCTCTACAACGGGGAGCGGGACGGCAGCGGGCGCCCCCACCTCGACATGGGCATCGGCGTGCACCACGGGCCGGCGATGCTGGGCACGATCGGCTCCGCCGGCCGCGTCGACACGACCGTCATCGGCGACACCGTCAACCTGGCCTCGCGGCTGGAGAGCCTGACCAAGCGCTACGGGGCCAACCTGCTCGTCAGCGACGCCACCCTGCGCCAGACCGTGGCGCCGGAGGCCTTCCTGACCCGCCACGCGGGCCGCGTTCGGGTCAAGGGCAAGCAGCGGGTCGCGACGGTGCACGAGGTGCTCGACGCCGATCCGGAGCCCCTGCGGGACGCGAAGCTCGGCACCCTCGACCTCTTCCGCTCGGCGACGGACGCCTTCTACGGCCGGGGCTTCCCGGACGCGGCGGAGCAGTTCCGCAAGTGCCTGGAGGCCTGCCCCGAGGACACGATGGCCGCCTACTGGATGGGCCGCAGCGTGCAGGCGGACAACCAGGCGCCCCCGTCGGAGTGGACGGGCGTCGAGGAGCTCACCTCGAAGTAGGCCTCACTGGCCGAAGGACGTGTCCTCGCCGTCCGGCACGGTGCGATGGAAGGCGGCGTAGTCCACGCGCATGCGCCCGTCGTCCATGCGGCCGATGCTGTCGACGAAGCGCTGCCCGTAGCGGAAGTCCTCGGGGTACCAGAACTTCCGGGCGTGGGTGGTGGAGGCGTAGGTGCTGTCGTGCCCCGTCATCGTGGCGATCATCATGCTGATGGAGTCCCCGAGGGAGTCCTGGTCCAGGCCGTAGAAGGGGCTGTCCTCGTCGATGACGTGGAAGACGGTCCAGGTGACGGTGAACAGCGGCGTGTTGTCCCGCAGCAGCTTCACGTCGTGCAGC
>JAJDAI010000339.1 GCA_029261955.1 Deltaproteobacteria bacterium
AAGAAGCTCTTCCTGCCGGGCGAGACCGAGGAGCGCTGGGACTCGATCGCCCAGCTCGAGCAGGCCTACGAGCAGCTGGGCTTCCCCGGCGTGCGCGACCAGTGGAAGGACGACCTGGAGTTCGCGCGGCTGCGCGTCCGCGGGCCCAACCCGGTCTGGCTGCGTGGGGACTGGAGCGCGGAGTCCCTCGTCGCGGCCGGCTTCCACGAGCCCTTCCTGAAGGAGCTGGAGCCCCACGTCCAGACCTGGGACAACCTCTACGCCGTCGACTACCACGAGCCCCTGCTGGACGCGAAGCCGACCGCGGGGCGCTTCCTCTACCCCTGCATCGCGGTCTTCTACGAGACCGACGGGGTGCTGGCGCCGCTCGGCATCCAGCTGCTGCTCGAGGACGGGCCCGTGTGGCGTCCCCGGGAAAAGAGCCCGGCCTGGCAGCTCGCCAAGGTCTTCTTCGGCAGCGCGGACATCTTCGTGCACGAGATCATCAGCCACTGGCTGTGGACCCACGTGATCGCCGAGAAGTTCATCATCCACACGGCCCGCAACCTCAGCTGGCGGCACCCGATTCGCCGGCTCATGGCGCCCCACCTGACGACGACGCTGGCCATGAACGCCAACGCGACGGCGATCCTGGTCGGCAACGGCGGCACCTTCGACACGACCTTCGCCGGCGCCGCGATCAAGGCGCGCCTGGTCGAGTACGGCGACGCGGCCTGGACCTACGAGCACATGCTCCACCCGCGGCGGCGCCACGATCTGGGCATCGATCGGCTCGCCTACCACCCCTACCGGGACGACGGGGAGGAGGTCTGGAAGGCCATCGACACCTACGTGGACGTGTACCTGGAGGGCGTCTACCGGAGCGAGGACGAGCTGCTCGAGGACACGGAGCTGGCCGCCTGGGCCGAGGAGCTGCGCCGCTTCATCGGCCCGGAGAGGTTCCCGGCCATCAGGACCCGCGCGAAGCTGCGGGAGCTGCTGACCGCGGTGCTCTTCAACCCCGTGCACCACGCCCTCGTGAACTCGCTCCAGTTCGAGGTCTTCGGCTGGCCGCCCCTGTCGCCGCCCACGGTGCCCATCGCGATGCCGAGGGACCCCGCGCAGGTGACCGAGCAGACCCTCGTGGACGCGCTGCCCTCGGTCGCCGTCACGCTGGACACCATCCGCTCGACCTTCGGCTTCTCCGCCCAGTACGACTCCTACGGCGCGCACCTCGAGCTCTTCCACGAGGGGCCCAGCCGGGTGGTGCTCTCGCGCTTCCAGAAGGAGCTCGAGAAGGTCGCCGACAAGATCAACGAGGACAACTCGAAGCGCGGCTACAGCTACCGCGTGGCGCGGCCGGACCTCTTCGGAAACAGCATCGACGCATGAGCTCCGCCCGCCGCCGCTTCGAGCGCATCACCGGTCGGGGGACCGAGCAGTTCGCGGACATGCCGGGGCCGGATCCGCTGCCCTGGCTGGGCAACGTGCGCGAGATCGGCAAGGCGAAGCACCCGTGGCGACTCTTCGATCGTTGGGTCGAGAACCACGGCGGGATCCTCGTCTTCTGGAAGTTCCATCAGCCCATCGTGCTGCTGAGCGACCCGGCCCTGATCGCCGAGGTGCTCATCGATCACGAGCTGAAGTACTTCAAGGACAAGCCCATCCCGCAGCTGGGCCCGATCCTGACGGTCTCCTCGCTGGTCTCGAACCGGCAGGAGGCGCCGACGGCGACGCGGGTGGGGGACTACGAGCGCGCCGACCGGAAGAGCCCGCTGACGGTGGTCCGCTCGAAGCTCGAGTCCGGGGTGCCCTGGCTCGACGCGCAGGTCGCGCCCATCGCCGAGGTGGTGCGCCGCACGATCGAGAACCTGGAGGCGGAGTCGAAGGGGATCGAGCGTTTCGACCTGCTGGAGGCCATGCGGCGGCTGACCTGGGACTCCCTCTCCAAGCTCGCGGTCGGGCGGGTGTTCGACGACGAGCGGGACCGCTACGCCGACTTCTGGACCCTGGTGGGCTACGGCGATGAGCGCCTGCGCGCGACGTTCTCCATGCCCGAGGCCTCGCAGGAGTTCCGGGATGCCTTTGTGCGCTGGACGGCCACTTTCGACTCGCTGGTGAACGGCGCGCGGTTGCGGGAGCCCTCGGAGCACATCGACCTGTTGAGCTTCGCGGTGCGCAGCGGGAACAAGCTGCCCGACCGGGATCTGGCCTGGGAGATCGGCAACGTCTGGTTCGGCGGGCAGATGGGCATCGCGTCCACCCTCGTCTCCACGCAGTACTTCCTGGCTCGGAACCCGCGGGTGCGCGCGGAGCTCCAGGCTGAGGTGCGCGAGCGCTTCGGGGGCCGCGAGTTCACCTGGGCCGAGCTGAAGGAGCTCCCCCTGCTCGACGCCGTCATCCGCGAGTCCCAGCGGCTGGTGCCGCCGGTGCCGCTCTTCTTCCGGCGTTCCAGCCAGTTCGAGGCGGTGACCCTCGGCGACTACACGCTGCCCCCGAACACCGAGATCCTCATGAGCAGCTGGGGGCTGCAGCGCGACCCGAGCTACTGGGAGGCGCCGGAGCACTTCCGCCCCGAGCGTTGGCTCGAGCCGGGCTTTCGCGAGGCCAACCCCTACGGAAGCGGGCACTTCTTCCCCTTCGGCCGAGGCCCGCGCGCCTGCGCGGGGTGGGGCATCGCGCTCTTCGTCAGCAAGGTGGTGCTGGCGGGGCTGATGCGCTCGACGACCCTGCACATCGACGACCCCTTCGCCTTCGACGAGGAGCTGTTCGCGACGGTCCTGTCCCTGACCTGGCTCCAGGCGCGCGCGGGGGACCCCGCTCCGTGAACGCCCTGCTGCCCCTGGGCTTCCTGCTCCGGCTCGCCTGGTGGCTGGTCTGCGTCCTGCTCGGGGCGGCCAGGCTCGCCGCCCGGGTGGCGCTGTGGCTGCCGTCGCTCCGCTTCTCGCCCACGGCCGAGGTCTCGCTTCCCCAGGACGACCGGTCGCTGGCGCGCACGCGGGCCTCGATCCGGGCGCTCGGGAACTACGAGCTCGTGGCGGCCACGGACAAGCTCGATCTGGACGTGGACTGGGACCACAAGACGATCCGCACCGTGCCCTTCGAGGAGCGTTACGCGCTGCGTCTGCGGCCGGCGAAGTTGCTCCTGCTCCAGGCCCTGCGGGTGCCGCTGCGTTCGAGGCGGCGCTGGTTCCACCTCGATCAGCTCGAGCGGCTGCCCACCCTGCTCGGCCGCCCCGCGGCCTTGAAGCACTGGCGCGACGACCGCTTCTTCGCCGCGCTGCGCACCCAGGGGCCGAACCCGCTCTTCCTCGAGGGCGGCGTGAGCAGCGCGGAGCTCGGGGGGCGCCTGGCGCTCGACGGGGAGCAGCGGGCCCGGCTGGGCCTGGAGCAGGAGCAGGAGTGGTTCGTGGTGGACTACAGCGAGCCGCTCGCGGACATCGAGCCGGGGGCGGGCCGCCACCTGCCGCCGGCGCTCGCGATGTTCTCCGAGGTGGAGGGCGCGCTGGAGCCCCGCGGCGTCGTGCTGCGGGACGAGGGGGTCGATCGGCTGTTCACGCCCGAGGATGGGGAGGCCTGGACCCTGGCGAGGTGGTTCTTCAACTGCGCTGACTTCACGATCCACGAGATCGTCAGCCACTTCCTCTGGACCCACATCGTCGCGGAGACCTTCGCGATCAGCGTCGCCCGGACCCTGAGTTGGAAGCACCCGCTGCGCCGCCTGCTCGGCAGCCACCTCCAGAGCACGATCCAGCAGAACGCCAACGCGGCCGGCGTGCTGGTCGTGGACGGGGGGCTCTTCGACACCGTCTTCACGGGCGGGGACAGCAAAGACAAGCTGCTGGCCTGGGGCCACGCGCGCTGGCGCTACGAACAGATGATCTTTCCCGAGCGGGTCGAGGCCCAGAAGCTGGACTCCCTGACGGACTGCCCCTTCCGGGACGACGGCCTGCGTGTCTGGGACGCCGTCGCGGATTATGTGGATGCCTACGTCGCCCGCTACTACCCCGACGAGGAGACCCTGCGCGGCGACCGCGAGCTGCGCTGCTGGTCCCAGGAGCTCGAGGAGGCGCTCGGTGACCGCGGCTTCCCCGCCATCAGCTCGGTGACCATCCTGCGCGAGGTCCTGACCGCCGCCCTCTTCGTGCCGGTGTCCCACACCCTCGTCAACGCGCTCCAGTACGCCGTCTACTCCTGCCCGCTCGTCGCGCCGGTCGCCATGTGGATGCCGCCGCCGAAGCGGGCCTCCGAGGTGACCGCCGACAGCCTGCTGCACGCGCTGCCCGACGTGTCGGCTGTTCTGGAGACGGTGCGGGCCACCTACGGCTTCTCGATCCAATACGAGCGATTGGGCGAGAACCTCGAGCGATTGCTCCACCCCGATGACCGCGACCTCGGCCGCGGCTTCCGGGAGGCCTTGAAGGAGGTCCAGGCCATGACTGACCAGCAGAACGAGACCCGGCGCTGGCGCTACGACGCCCTGAGTCCCCGCGGCCTCAGCAACTCGGTGGACGCCTGATGGGCCGGCGCGGAGCC
>JAJDAI010000340.1 GCA_029261955.1 Deltaproteobacteria bacterium
CAGCGGCACGATCTCGCTCCGGGTCAGCGGCTCCCCCGCCGATGTCTACGACGGGGTGCCCACCCGCATCGACGTGCGGGCGAACTAGCGGCTCGACCTAGGGGGCCTGGGGGGCCTGCTTTCCCACCGGCGGCCCCATGGTCGCGGTCTGGGGTTCCTCGCCGTCCCGCACGCAGAAGTAGTAGGCGCGGGTGTTGGTGTCCGCGACCGCCGGCAGACGATCCGGCCCCGAGCAGGTCATGCCCTCGGGGGCCGTGATGCTCACGGGCCAGGTCCCGGGCGGCACCTTGCGGAACACGATCTCGCCCGGCCCGGGCGGGGTGGGGATGGTGTCGCCGCGGGTCACGGCGTCGCCCTCGCCGTAGACCCAGCTCTGCGCGCTGGGCGCGTCCAGCACCGCGCGCACGCCGGTCGGGTAGCCCAGGGGCTGGAAGTTCAGGAGGATGCGCCCGGTGGTCGTGTCCCAGCCGTCGCCGAAGTCCTCGCGCTCCGCCTCCTCCTCGTCCGCCCGCGAGAAGACCTCGATCTTGAACTCGCCGTCGAAGTAGAGGCGGCTCATGGCGCTGGCGATCTGGATGGCGTCGATGTGGCCGGCGCGCTGCACCAGGATGGTCGGCGTGGCCTCGTCCTTCAGGGTCAGCTTGAAGACGCCGTCCGCCCCGGTGGTCGCCGCTTCGCTGCCGCCGAGCTCCCGGACCCGGGCTCCCTCCATCGGCAGGAGCCCCTCGCCGTGGCGAATGGTGCCGCGCAGCACGGGGCCGGTCTTGTAGAGGGCCGCGTCCTCGGGGAAGGACAGCTCGTCGGGCGGCACCTCGTCCGCGCCCAGCAGGGCGGCGGCGAGCAGGCAGAGCAGGGGCGCGGCCTGGCGGGTCATCGAGCAGCCTCCTTCGGGAAGGACCGAGGCTAGCAGGGCAGGGGGTCCCGGCCGCGCCCGGGCGGTCCGGCGGGTCCTGGTACCCTCGACCTCGTGCCGCGCGCCCTCCTCTCGCACCTGCTGGCCCTCGGCCTCGGCCTCGTCGCCGGCTACCTGCTCTGGGGCGGGGAGGCGCCGCTCCCGGCCGCGATCACCCTGCAGCCCGACGGCTCCGACCTGAGCCGCGCCTGCGCCCAAGGGGTGGTTCTGGACGGCGATCTGCGCCTCGAGAAGGCCGCGCTCGCCGATCTGGCGGACGCCCGCTGCCTGGAGGAGATCCGCGGCGACCTCGTCGTGCGCTACAGCAGCGCCCTGGAGCAGATCGCGCTGCCCTCGCTGCGGCGGGTCGGCGGGGCGGTGCTCATCGAGGCCAACCCGGCGCTGTCGGCCCTCCGCCTGCCGAAGCTGGAGGCGGCGGGCTCGCTCGTCGTGGGCTCGAACCCGTCCCTGGTCTCCGTCGAGCTCGGCGCGCTGCTCTCCGTCGCTGGCCCCCTGCGCTTCGCGGGGGACACCGGCCTGCCGAGCCTCGCGCTGCCGGGCCTCGAGCGGGTGGGCGGCGACCTCGTCATCAAGGACTCGACGGCGCTGACGGGCCTCGAGCTCCCGGCCCTGTCCTTCGTCGGCGGCTCGCTGGACATCTACCCCAACGCGGCCCTGCTGCGCCTCGACCTGCCCGCCCTGGTGCAGGCGGAGGGGCACCTCGGCGTGGAGGGCAACGCGTCCATCGAGGCTGTGAACCTGCCCGTGCTGACGCGCCTCGGCGCGGGCCTCTACGTCGACGCGAACCCGAAGCTCGGCTCCGTCTCGGCCCCGCTGCTCGCCCGGCTCGGGGGCTACCTGGACCTCCAGGACAACGCGATCCTGCCGACCCTGCAGCTGCCCGCGCTCGACACGGTGCTGGGTGACGTGGAGCTGCGCGGCAACGGGGGCCTCGCGACCGTGTCCCTGCCGGCGCTTCGCGTGATCGAAGGGCCGCTGTGGTTCGAGCAGAACCCGGCGCTTGTGCGGCTGGATCTGCCTCGCCTGGAGCGGATCGGGGAGCAGCTCGACCTGGACGCGAACGCGGCCTTGAGGGAGCTGACCTTGCCGGCGTTGACCCAGGTCGGCCGCGGGCTCCGGCTGCGGGACAGCGCGGGGCTGGAGCGGGTCTCGCTGCCGGCGCTGAGCCGGGTCGGGGATGTGCTCGAGCTGGTCCGCGCGCCGCTGCTCCGCGAGCTCGACGTGCCTGAGGCGGTCCGCGCGACGGCCCGCCTGGAGGGCGTCCCGGGGATCTAGTCCCTCACTCGTCTCCGCCGCCCACGATCTGGCGGCTGGAGAGCTCGCCGCTGATGTCGATCGTGTCCGGCAGCCCGGTGAAGCTCTCCTCGGTCACGGGCACGCCCTCGCAGTCGAAGGTGGCGCGCAGGCCGTCGACCTCGACGGTGCAGAGGTCGGTGCCTTCGGCCAGCAGGGTGCGCCCGTCCTCCTCGGCGGCCCAGCCGCCGGCGTTGAAGCGGAGGCGGATGGACGAGCTCGTCCAGGTGGTGTCGCCGCTGGCCCCGCTGGCGTCGAGGATGACCTCCACGAAGGGCGTGATGGCGGTGAAGGCCAGGGTCCCGCCGCCGATCTCGGCTTCGCGGACCTCGCTGGACTCCTCGTCGAAGTCGTAGCTCCAGGTGGTGTTCGAGCCGTAGAAGGGCCCCTGCGGGTCCAGGGTCTCCATCTCGAGGCCGTCGATCGTGACGCTGCCTTCGCGCACCGTGTAGGCGCTGCCCAGCGGGCCGACGCAGGCCGCGGCGAGCAGCAGCGCCCCGATGATGAGCTTGCCAGTGTGTCGGTGCATGTTCGGAGCTCTCTACAGGTTGAAGATGACGAAGGACGTCGCCGTGTAGGGCCCGTCCATGTCGAGGCCGCTGTGGTGGTTGAGCAGCGGGTCGATGCCCGCGGAGAAGTGCGCGTAGTAGGGAGCGCCGGGGCCCGCGGGGTTGGTGACCGCGTCCAGGCCGGCGCTGCCGCCCAGGCTGTCGGGGTCCGTGATGTCCGTGTAGAGCACGTGGGTCCAGCTCAGGCCCAGGGCGTCCCACTCGTCGCGCAGCGCGAGGGCGTCGGCGCCGCCGGCGGCGTAGGCGCTCAGGTTGAGGGTCGCGAAGGCGGAGCTGTCGACGGTCGCGATGTCGAGCAGGTCGCCCCAGCCGCTGTTCGCGGTGGAGGTCACCAGCGCGAGCCCGAAGTCGAGGTCGGCGGCGGCCAGCTCGGCGGAGTCGCAGGCGTCGGGGTCGGCGGGGAAGAGGCTGACGTCGACCGCCGTGTTCTCGTCGAAGCTCAGGTGGCCCGTGCAGTTGTCGCAGACCGGGGTGAGGACCCCGAAGCCGAAGGCGGCCGTGCCCTCGACCTCCACCGTCTGCTCGCAATAGAGGATCGAGTTCGGGAGGTCGGTCCAGTACTGCACGGTGAGGGTGGCGTCGATGAGGCCCCCGCTCAGGTCCGACTCGAAGGCCAGCGCGTAGCCCACCGCCGTCACGGGCAGGACGATCGGGGCGGCCGAGTCGTCGTCGTCCGCGGCCGAGGCGTCGTCGTCCGCGGCAGAGGCGGAGTCGTCCGCGGCGGGGTAGTAGTCGTCCGCGGCGGAGGCG
>JAJDAI010000035.1 GCA_029261955.1 Deltaproteobacteria bacterium
GCGTCGTATGCGACCGTAAGCTCGACCTGGGACTTGGTCGATCGGTAGAGGTAGGCCCAGATCGATCCATTGACGCCCCACTTCAGCGCGTAGGTCCCATCGTCGATGTTGGTGGCCTTCGTGTCGGCTGCGAGGTTGAAGGCCGCATCGCTCGGCTCGGCGGCTGGTTCGATCGGGGTGGCGGTTCCGTCCTTCGCGATGCACTGGCAGCTCACCGAAGGCACGAGCTGCTGCAGTGCTCCGCAGAAGTCGGTGTGGGCGGCGCAACCCCCGCTCAGCGCCTTCAGGTCCACGACCGCTGGATCGAGCCTGAACGACCGCTCGGCTGATTCCACGCCGGACTCCCAGAGAACCGCGAGATCCCCGCCCTCCTCCGTTCGGTGCGCCAGACCGAGGAAGTCGTTCGTCTCGTCGTCTGCTCGAAGCTCCCAGGTGCCCTTCGGGACCGTCGTGAGGGTGCCGCCTCCGCCTGCTTGTGCCGCCTCTGGCGCTGGTTCAGTCGATGGGGTTTTCGCAGCCTCAGCCACCGGCTCCGGCGCGGCCGCAGCGGGCTCCTCCGCCCCCGAGCACCCACCGAGAACCACCACCACCGCGCACAGCGCGACAAACCTCGTACAAGCCATCAGAACACCCCTCCCAAGAATCAGGTCGGGGCCACCCTAACAGCGGCGTGCTCGAATCCCGAAAGCGGACGGGCGCTCAGAACAGAGCGCGCCGCCGCCGCGAACTCAGGCCTCGGCTTCGGCCGCCGCCGCCTGCTGCTCCGCCACCTTCTTGTGCACGTCCGCCATGTCGATCCCGCGGATCTGCTCGATGAGCTGCTCCAGCGCCTTCGGCGGCAGCGCGCCCGGCTCCTGGTAGAGCAGGACCTTCTCGCGGAAGACCATCAGCGTCGGGATGGAGCGGATCTGGAAGGCCCCGGCGATGCCCTGCTGGGCCTCGGTGTCGACCTTGCCGAAGACGATGTCCGTGTGGGCTTCGCTGGCCTTCTCGAAGGTGGGCGCGAAGGCGCGGCAGGGCCCGCACCAGGCGGCCCAGAAGTCGACGATGACGATGTCGCTGTCGAGGATCGTCTGCTCGAAGTTCTCGGAGTTCAGTTCGACGCTGGCCATGGGGAGTCCTTCCGGGGGTCCGCAAGAGGCTGGGCGTCAGCGCCGCAGCCGTGGCCCCAAGCTGCGTCGCCCTCGCCGAAACGCAAGCCCTCAGGCTCCTCGTCCCCTCGTCGTGAGAACCAGCCCGCCAAGACCCCGCGCGGCGCCAGCCCCGGTCCCTGTGTTAGAACGCCCCGCTCAAAAGCCCGGGAGAACCCATGCGCCGCTTGACCGAACTCGCCTTGCCCTTCCTCGCCCTGACGCTGCTCGCGCTGCCCGCGATCGCGAAGGAGCAGGATCCCGAGAAGCATGAGAACTGGTTCAACGAGGCCGATCCGCTCGAGGAGAGCGACATCACCATCAAGCTGCACGGCGTGCACGCCCAGATGCAGTTCGTCCAGGTGAAGGCGAAGTTCAAGAACGAGGGCGACCAGTACGTCTTCATCCGCAAGGAGGCCACGGCCTTCGCGTTGCCCGAGGGCAACCACATGGCTCACGAGGGCAAGGAGAAGAAGCCCATCCTCATCGCGCCCGGCAAGTCCGCCAGCCACACCTGGAAGATCAAGGCGGGCGACGGCGACAACTTCCACGTCGAGTCCTTCACGCTCGTGCCCGGCGGTTTCCAGGTCGCCTCCACCGAAGGCGACAGCTTCGAGGCGGAGGACTTCCAGCTGCCCGCCGCGAAGAACTCCTTCGAGGCCGGCGACTTCAACTGCAAGCTCGACGGGGTCAGCCAGGAGACCAAGGAGACCAAGGCGGTCTTCACCTGCACCTGGAAGGGCGACGGCGTCGGCTTCGTCGATCCCTCCATGCTCTCGGTCCGCATCCCGAACGGTGACCTCTACGCCAACGTCGACCGCAAGGCGAAGAAGCTGATGGTCGAGCCCGGCGGCAAGGTGAAGTTCAACGCCGTCGCCAAGATCCCGCGCAAGACCGTGGACATGCAGTTCGTGAAGCTCTTCGTGGTCTGGAACGAGACCTTCAGCTCGGCGCCCTTCAAGGCGGTCAAGTTCGACAAGATCGACTTCGAGCTGGACGCCCAGAAGACCGCCGAAGCCAACGACTGATTCGATCGCTATCCTCCCGGGCCCCCCGGAGGATCGATGCTCTCTACCCTCTCCGAGCGCTTCGACGCAGCCCGCCCGGCCGTCGATTTCTGCTCGCTCCGCTTCGTCCGATCGCGCACCGAAGAGGTGACCGTGCGCAGCGGGGTGCTCCAGCCTCCGCTGCTCGATGACGACCAGGGCGCCATGGTCACCGTCGTCGACGGCGGCGGCCTGGGCTACGCGGCGACCTCGGACCTCAGCCCCTCGGGGCTCGCCGAGGCCTTCAGCCGCGCCACGGACTGGGCCCACCGCACCGCGTCCATCGCCATCACCGACCACAGCGCCATCGCGCTGCCCCACCCCGTGGGCGAGTACCGCACGCCGGTGCAGCGTGAGCCCCACGAGCTGTCCCTGCCCGAGCGCATCGAGCTCGTGCGGGAGCAGGCGGCGCGGCTGAAGACCGACGACCGCGTGGTCGACTGGGCCGCCTCGCTGTGGAGCCTGGACACCGAGACGCTCTACCTGACCAGCGGCGGCGGGCGCGTGCACCAGCGGCTGATGCACCTGGCGCCGGACCTCGTGGTCGTGGCGAGCGATGGCAACGACACCCAGCAGCGCACGCTGGGCGGGCGAGGCAACTGCCGCCAGGGTGGCCTCGAGCTGCTGGACGGCTCGGGCTTCCTCGATCAGGCCCCCGTGCTCGCGGACGAGGTGCTCCAGCTGCTCTCCGCGCCGTCCTGCCCCGCGGGCACGATGGACCTGCTGCTGGCGCCCGACCAGATGATGCTCCAGATCCACGAGAGCATCGGCCACCCCCTGGAGCTCGACCGCATCCTCGGCGACGAGCGGAACTACGCCGGCACCAGCTTCGTCACCCTCGACATGTTCGGGACCTACCGATACGGCTCCGAGCTGCTCAACGTCACCTTCGACCCGAGCATGCCGGAGCAGTTCGCGAGCTACGGCTTCGACGACGACGGGCTGCCGGCGACCCGCGAGTTCATCATCCGCGACGGGCTGCTCGAGCGCCCGCTCGGCGGCGTGCTGTCCCAGGCCCGCGCCGGCAAGGGAGGCGTCGCCAACTCGCGCGCCACCAACTGGAACCGGCCGCCCATCGACCGCATGGCCAACCTCAACGTCGAGCCG
>JAJDAI010000341.1 GCA_029261955.1 Deltaproteobacteria bacterium
CGGGCGGCGCCGAGGTCCTCTGCGCCGAGGTGGAGACCCTGGCCGCGCGGGCCCTCGAAGCCGGCGTGGACGTGACGCTCGACGTCGAGCCCTCGGGTTTTCACGTCTACCAGAGCTTCGGCTACATGCTGCCCAAGAGCCGGGCCGCCCTGAAGCGCGCCGGGCAGTGGCTTCGCGCACGAATGACGCCCGCCCAGTAACCGCCACAGCGTGCGACCGCGCAGCCGCGGTATCGTCCGGCCGATGCGCCGACCACTCCTTCTGCTCCTCCCCCTCCTGCTGCTCCTGATCCAGGGCTGCGACAAGGAGGGATGCCTCAGCGGCGACGACCCCAACTGCGTCGTCCTGCCCCCCTGCACGGACCTGGCCTTCGACTGCGACGGGGGCACCGTGTCCATCGTCCAGATCGACTCGGTGGACCAGATCCCGGAAGGCATGGCTGCGCTGGCCTCGGTCGGCGACTACCTGCTCACCAACGACCAGGTGCAGGTGGTGATCGACAACATCGACCACCCCCACTACCTGGCGCCGAGCGGCGGCACGATCGTGGACATCGAGCGCATCGGCGAGTCCGACGAGGCCATGCGCCACGTCTTCCAGGCCACCGGCCTGCTGCCCGAGGAGCAGCCGATCTACACCGAGGCGCGCATCCTCGAGGGCGAGGGCTTCGCGGCCATCCAGTTCCGGGGCCACCTCGCGCACCGGCCCGACCTGCCCATCTCCACCCGCTACGAGCTGCGCCCCTGCGACCCCGGCATCCGCATCCGCACCGAAGCCGTGAACCTGGAGCCCGACCCCCTGTCCTGGGCCCTGACCGACGGCTACTTCATCGGCGGCAAGGAGAGCGTGCCCTTCACCGTCGCGCCTGGGACCGGCTTCGCACACGCCAGCTTCGGCCTGTCGGACATCGGGGATGCGTACGAGACCACCCCCTACTTCGTCATCTCCGAGCACACCCAGCCCGGCGCCAGCTACGCGACCATCGGCTGCAACATCGAGGCGATCGACGGCTTCTTCAGCAACGTGGTCGCCGCCGTCGGCATGCCGCGCCGCGTGACGATGCCGCGGGACTACGAGATCTACGAGCGCTTCATCGCCGCGGGACCGGGACCGGGTGTGTCCGGAGCCGCTGATCTGGCCCTCGAAGTCCGACGCAAGCTGTTCAACGAGAGCTGGGTCCTGCTGGAAGGCAGCCTCGCAGCGGATGGAGACCCCGCGGAGCTGATGGAAGCTGATCTCCGGGCCGTCGTGCACATCAGCGAAGGCACATCCGGGATGGACGCGAGCGAGCTCATCCCCTGGACTGAGGTCCGGCCCGACGCCGAAGGCAATTTCGCCGCGCGCGTGCCCGCCGACAAGAACTACGTGCTGCGCGTCGACTCCTACGGCCGCCAGGTCGCGACCAGCTCGGTCGAGGTAGGCGCCAACTCGGTCCAGCTCGACCCCATCACCATCCCCGCCATCGGCCAGCTCGACATCGGGGCGACCATCGACGGCGTGGCGGACCACGTGATGGCCTTCGTGCATCCGGCGGATCAGGCGACGCGGGACAACGTCGAGTCGTCCTTCTTCCAGAACTTCGGCATCTGCGCGCCGCTGCTGGGCCCGCCCCACGGCAAGTCCCCGGCCTGCAACCGCGTGCTGCTCAACGGCCGCGAGACGGTGCCGATCCTGCCGGGTCTGTACGACGTCTTCGCCGTGGCCGGCCCCTTCAGCACGATGGGCGCCGCGCGCCGCGTCAGCGTCGCACCGGGTGAGACCATCGCGGTGGACCTCGCCTTGAGCACGCTGCCCGCGCTCCAGCCGGCAGGCACTCTGTCCGGCGACTTCCACGTGCACGGCACGGTGTCCTTCGACTCCAGCGTGCCCGACGTCGACCGCGTCAAAGCCTTCCTGGCCGCCCGCACCGAGGTCATCGCGGCCACCGACCACGACGTCATCGGCGACTACGGCGCCGCGCGCGAGCTGCTGAACGCCGACGAGCGCCTCGAGCTCATGGTCGGGGTGGAGACCACCGGCCACATCCTCTGGCAGATCCTCCCCGAGAACGAGTTCCCGCAGGTCGTCGGCCACTGGATCTTCTGGCCCTTGCCCCTGGTCGAGGACGAGCCCTACCGCGGCGCCGCCTGGGACGAGCTGGCCGAGCCGGGGCAGATGTTCACCGACATGCGGGACGCGGGCTGGGACGCCGAGAACGGCATCGCGCAGCTCAACCACCCCATCGAGTCCCTGGACTTCGGCCGCGACCTCGGCTGGGCCAACACCCTGGGCCTGAAGGCGACCGAGGACCTGCCCACCAGCTTCGACGGCACCATGCCGAGCCTGTTCCTGCGCACGCCGCCGGGCTCGGACTTCGCCAACAGCGACTACGACACGCAGGAGGTGCTCAACGGCACCGCGAACCACCGGCTGCTCAGCTACCGCGCCTTCTGGCACTACCTGCTGAACCAGGGCGTGGTGCGCGCCGGCACCGCCAACTCGGACAGCCACGGCCTGACGGACAGCGTGCTCGGCACCCCGCGGACCCTGGTCTGGACGGACAGCGTGGTCGGCAACTTCGACGCCAACGAGTTCAACGCGCAGCTCAAGGCGGGGCGCGCGCTCGGGACCAACGGCCCCATCATCGAGGCGAGCATGCTGGACGCGGCGGGCGGGGTTCGGACCCCCTCGGTCGAGGCCTTCGAGCCCGGCGCCCTGACGCTGTCACTGCGGGTCACGGCGGCGCCCTGGGTGCCCGTCGAGGAGGTGCGGATCATCGTGAACGGCACGACCGTTCGGACCCTGCGGGACGAGCTGGCGACCGTCGCGAACCCCATGGGCTCGGATGAGCTGCTGCGGCTCGAGATGGACATCGACCTGAGCGGCGACATCCCGGGCTCCGGGGACGCCTGGATCGTCGTGGAAGCGGGCCACCGGCTCGAGCCCAACGACGACCTGGACTGCGACGGCTTCCCCGACACCGGCGACCACACCGGCGACGGCCTCATCGACTGGCGCGACGTCGAGGGCCTGGAGG
>JAJDAI010000342.1 GCA_029261955.1 Deltaproteobacteria bacterium
CGACGCAGCGGACGACGACGACAGCACCGCAGCGGATGACGACGACAGCACGCCGATCCCCTCCGACGACGACGACAGCACGCCGATCCCCTCCGACGACGACGACAGCGCCGCGGCGGACGACGACGACAGCGCCGCCAACGACGACGACAGCGCCGCAGCGGACGACGACGACAGCGCCGCAGCGGAGCCGGGCTTCGACCCCTGGAGTCTCTGGACGGGCGGTCCCCAGCTGCGCGGCGCCAACTTCTACCAACAGGACGAAGGGCGCGACGACGGCGCCTCCAACACCGGCTTCGGCCCCCCCGCGCAGCAGTCGGACTTCGACGCCCTCCGCGCCGCGGGAGCGAACCTGGTCGTCCTGTCGGTCCCCGGCACCTGGCGGGTCCAGCAGGCCGAGGCCTGGCCCGAGATGCAGGCCCACCTGGCCTGGCTGGTCGACGCGGCCGAGGCCGCCGACCTCTTCGTGGTCATCGCCTTCCGCACCGGCCCCGGCCGGGGCGAGGGCGACATCACGAACGACGGCCTGCCCGACCACAGCGTCTACTACGACGCCACGCAGCGAGCCGGCTGGGTCGACATGTGGGTCGAGACGGCCGTCGACTACGCCGACCGGGCGCACGTGGTCGGCTACGACCTGATGGTCGAGCCGCACGACCACACGCCGGATTCGTGGGCGACTCTGGCCCAGGAGCTGGTCGACGGGATCCGCACGGTCGACACCGAGACCCCCATCATGGTCAGCCCGGGCGACTGGGGCGGCGCGGAGGCCCTCGGGAACTTCTCCCCGCTCGTCGACCCCTCGGAGCGCCTCGTCTACACGGTGCACCAGTACGAGCCCTACTACTTCACCCACGGCACCCAGGCCTTGAGCAGCGCCCAGCTGGACGACGAGCTGGCCGACCTCTACGGCATCGTCGAGAGCTGGGCGAGCACGCACGACGTGCCCGTGACCGTGAACGAGATGGGGCTGGTCGTCGACAACCTGAAGAGCAACTCGCTCTACTTCCTCGAGGAGCAGAACGCCTACCTGGAAGAGCTCAGCTCCGGGCACGCGGTGTGGCACTGGGAGGTGGAGACCGACGGCTACTACGCCGCGGACATCCAGTCCGACGCGGGCGTCCTCGCCTTGTGGCAGGACAACTGGGGTCAGAACAGCACGTGGCCCTCGACGGAGGGCTTGTAGAGGCTGGGGTGGTCATGAGCCGCAGCGAGCTGCCCCGCTGACCGTGCGAGGCCGCCGTCGGCGGCCGGAGCCCGGAGGAAGACCCTTCGGGGCTTCCGCAGGCGCGGAGCGAGACCCAACGGGGCTCGCGCAGCCGGCGGAGGCCCGCAGGGCCGAAGCCGCCCGACACCTTCACCAAGAGAAGAGCGCCCCCTTTTCGCAGGTCCCCGCATTCCTCCTCTGCGTGCCCCCCATGCACCGGCACGCCGCGAGCGGAGTTGCCATGCCCGTGACCCGCCGGACGGTCCTCGAGATGCTCGCCGCCTCCCTCCCCGCCTGGGGCCTGGGGGGCTGCGCCGGAGCGGAGCTCCGCGTGCTGATCGAGACCGCCGGCGGCGAGTTCATCGACGCGTCCCACTGCATCGTCACGGTGCCGATCAACGTGCTGAGGGCCGACCTCATCGCCTTCGACCCGCCCCTGGCAGCCGAGCGGCGCGCGGCCCTGGACCAGCTCGACCTGTCCAACCTGGAGAAGGTCGTGCTCACCTTCGAGGAGGCCGACTGGGCCGAGCTCGAGGGCGAGGTCGGCCTGGTCATGGAGGGCATCGGGCCCGACAAGGCCTTCCCCACCTGGTTCGACCTCAGCGACTACACCGGCGTGCCGACCCTGGCCTGCCTCCACTTCGCCACCTTCGCCCGGGAGCTCCAGGACAGCGACGCCTCCCCCGAGGACATCGCGGCCCGCGCGAAGCAGAGCCTCGAGCGCGCGCTCGGGCGCAGCCTGCCGGAGCCCTCGGCGGTCGCCGTGAGCGGGTGGCGCCGCGACCCCTGGGCGCGCGGCAGCTACTCCATGGACCTGGTGGGCTCCGACGGCACGGCCTACGAGGCGCTCGCGAAGCCGGAGAACGAGCGGCTGCTCTTCGCCGGCGAGGGCACGAGCGCCACGCTCTCCGCGACCGTGCACGGCGCGCTGATGACCGGGCTGCGCGAGGCGAAGCGCATCGATCCGACCGCCGAGTTGGAGGGCCTCTGCTGAGCCGCGCGACCGGCAGAGCGGCGAGGCTTGATCCCACGCACATAGTTAGTTACCCTAACTAACCATGAACGAACCCCTGGAACCCGCCCTCGAAGGCCTCGACGTCATCGCGCTGTGGGGCCTGCTCGTCTCCTTCGAGCGCCGCCTCGCCTCCGAGCTCGCCGAGCTGGACATCAGCGTGCCCAGC
Organism: Deltaproteobacteria bacterium; assembly: GCA_029261955.1. Taxonomy (GTDB): domain Bacteria; phylum Myxococcota_A; class UBA796; order UBA9615; family UBA9615; genus CALCXL01. The sequence goes on from JAJDAI010000342.1 coordinate 2,389, forward strand.
TTCCGCCTCATCGGCGAGGTGATGCGCGAACCGGAGGGCATCCGGCAGGGCGAGCTGGCCCGGCGCCTCGGCGTCCGCCCCCCGACCGTGTCCGCCGCCGTCGCCCGCCTCGAGGAGCGTGGCCTGGTCCACCGCGTCCAGGATCCCGAAGATCCGCGCGCCCGGCGCGTCTGCCTCTCGGCCGACGCCTCGCTGCTGCCTGGGCTCGACGTGCTCGGCCGCATGGAGGCCCTGCTCTTCGGGGGCATGGCCGAGCCGGAGCGCGCGCAGGCCCGCGGCCTGATCGAGGCCCTCGCCCGCCGCCTGGAGCCCCCCGCATGAGCGCCGCCCGCACCCGATCCTGGAACGCCGCGATGGCTGCGTCCCCCGGCTCGCTCGACCTCACCGTCGAGGCCGCCCAGGTGGACGGCACGATCCCGCCCGTGCTCCGGGGGGGACGCGTGCTCTCCAACGGGCCCGGCTGGACGCAGATCGGAGGCCGCACGGCGCACCCCTTCGACGGCCACGGCTACGTGCGCGGCTTCGAGCTGCTGCCCGACGGCTCCTGCCGGCTGCGCGCCGAGTTCGTGCAGACGCCGTCCTACGTGGCGGAGCGCGAAGCCAACAAGCTGGTGCACCGCGGCCTCGCCACGAACCCCTCTGACCACTTCTGGCAGAACATCAGCTTCGGCCCCCCACGCAACGTCGCCAACACGACCATCGTGCCCTGGGGCGACCGCCTGCTGGCGGGCTGGGAGGCCGGCGCCCCCTACGCGCTCGATCCCGAGACCTTCGAGACCCGCGGCGAGGAGCACTTCGGCGGCGTCATCGCGGGAACCGCGACGCTCGCGCACATGCGCAAGGACCACCAGCAGGGGCGCCTCACGCTGTGCAGCGTCGCCATGGGTCGCCGGACGACCTTCACCTTTCGCGAGCTCGATCACGAGGACCGCGTCGTCTCCACGAGCGCGGCCGAGATCGACGGCATGCTCTTCACTCACGACTACGCGCTGGCGCCGTCCTGGTTCGTGCTCGGCGGCAACCCGCTGCGGCTGAAGCCCGGGGCGCTCGCGAAGTCGCTGCTCGGCGCGGGCACCCTGCTGCGCGCGGTCGCCCCCGATGATCGCCGCCCGGGCATGCTGCACCTCGTGCCGCGCGGCGGCTCGGGGCCGGCCCGCGAGGTCACCCTGCCCGGCCCGGCCTTCGTGGTGCACTTCGGCAACGCCTTCGAGCGCGACGGCGATCTCATCGTCGACGCCTGCGTCTTCGAGCGCTTCGAGTTCGGCGAGGAGTTCGGCTACTCCGGCCCCGAGCAGCCCTTCGACCCCTCGCTGCCCGAGGCCCGGGGACCGCAGCGCCTCGTCCGCATCACCGTGCCCGAGGGCTCGGACAGCGCGACCTGGGAGCGCCTGACACCCCACGGCGTCGACTTCCCCCGCTTCCACCCCGAGCACGAAGGGCGCGAAACGCCGCTGCTCTTCGGCGCGACGCGCAAGGACACCCGCTACAGCGACCCCTTCGACTCGATCATCGGCGTCGATCTGCGGGACCGCGACCGCCCGACCCAGCTCTGGACCGCGCCGGACACGACCTTCGTCGGGGAGCCCCTGTTCGCGCCCGACCCCGAGCACGAGGACCGGGGCCACATCCTCGCGATCCTCTCGGACGGCCTCGCCGAGCGCACGACGCTGGCGATCTTCGACGCCACCGCCCTCGCCCAGGGCCCGGTGGCCTCAATCCCCCTGCCGCTGTTGCCGATCGCCTTTCACGGCGACTGGCAGGCGGCCCGCTGAGCTTCGGCTACTTCGCGGCGCCGAGCGCCTCGCCCAGGACCTTGATGTAGCCCGCCTTGTCGACCGCGAAGTTGTCCTTCCGGTCGGGGTTCTCCACCACGTAGATCGCCTTGTTCAGCTTCTTGCTGGCCGCCTTGTCGACCGCGATGAGCGCCTTCATGTCGGCCTCCTTCATCAGGAGGTCGTTGCTGCCCACGATCAGCTGCACCGACTCGAGGTGCTTGCCCGGCGCGTTGGCGACAGCGGTCTTCGGCTCGAAGCGCTTGTCGTAGCCCGCGAAGGGCACCTCCATCGGCTCATCCCAGGACGAGAAGCGCTCCTCCAGGTCCTCCATGGAGTGGAAGGGCGTGTCCGCGATGATGCGCCGCGCCTCGGGTCGGCTGAAGCCCACGCCGAGCGCCAGCCCGCCGCCGACCCCCCAGCCGTAGACATCGAAGCTGGCCGTGAAGGTCTTGCGGGTGAAGTCGAACATCGCCTGCATGTCCTTGAGGAAGTGCGGGTAGACGAACATGTTGTTGTCGATCTCGAACTCACTGCTCTCGCCGTAGCCGCGGTAGTCGAAGGTCACCACCGTCCACCCCATGGACGTGAGCTGGTCCACGCGGCGCAGGTAGTCGGCCATGTTCCCCTCGCCGTTGTGGGCGAGGAGGATGACCTTGTTCGTCTTGTCCCCCTGGGCCGCGAAGGTCCAGACCTTCAGCTTGGCCCCGTCCTCGGTCTCGGCCGTGTGCGCCTCGTACTTCATGTTGAACTTGTCGGGCAGCTGCTTGTAGGTGCGCGAGGGGTTGAGCGCGAAAGCGGAGGGCGCAGCGAGCAGAACGGCCGCGAAGAGCGTGAACAGCGCGGCGCGCCGGGGGGCAGCGGGGGTCATGTGGGGCCTCTTGGTTCGGGTTGGCCGGCGCGTGAACGACGGACGCGGAGCCTACTCCGGGGAGACCGACGCGTCTCGCCGCCCGGGTCGTGGAGCCGGCGGGACGCGTGCTTCGGGACCCGGCTTGCCACCTCGGTCCACTCACGGGATCCTCCCGCCTCTCGAGAGGACCCGCCGTGCGCACCCTGTTCCCGCTCTTGCTGCTGCTGCTGCTGACCGCCTGCCCCATGGACGACGAGCCCCCGCCGGAGCCGCCGAAGGAGGCGCCCGCCGAGCCGGTGATCGCCACCACGCTGGAGGAGGCCGCGATCGCGTCCTTCCAGGGCATGAAGGTGCAGATCACGGGCACCGTCGTCGCCCGCCCCGACGCCGCGGGCACCGACCAACCGGTCCTGCTCACCGACGACGGCCAGCTCTACCCCCTGCGGGTCAGCGGGCCCGGCCAGGGCAACGTGCTCGCCGCGAAGGGAGGCCGCGTGGCCGCGAAGGGCCGGCTGGTGCTGCCGACTTCAGCGGAGCTCGAGCTCGGCGCCGCGCCGGACGAGAGCGCCCCCCTGTCCCTGATCGTCTTTCATCTGGGCGAAGACAAGGACAAGCCCTCGCGTCACCGACCGGACCTGCGGGAACGCGGCGTTCGCGACGAGGTGATCGCGCGGGCGAGCATGGAGCTGAAGGGCACCGTGGAGCTCAGCGAGGCCGGGGTCTTCATCCTGCTCGCCGACGGACGGCGCTTGCCGCTGCGGGGCGAGGTGCCGAGCGCCGGAGCGGCCAAGCTGCGCGGCAGGCTGGCCCTCGACGAAGCGGGCGCCTGGGCCTTCACCCTCGTGGAGGCGAAAGCGCCCTGAGCCCCGAGCCCCCGGCGGGTCTCACCACTTCGCGCGCGCCATGAGGGCCGAGACCTCCCAGGCGTAGACCAGGCCGTCCCCGTCCTGGTCCGAGGCCGCGAAGCGGGTCGGCGCGTCCCACAGCTCGGCTTCGGTCAGCGCCCCGTTGTGGTCCAGGTCGAAGCGGCGCAGCTCCCGGATCGCGTCCGTGAGCGTGGAGATGAACTCGGCCTCCGACACGAAGCCGTCGCCGTCGCGATCCAGGAAGGCGAAGCGCCGGGCTCCCCCCTCGAAGTCGTCCGACGCGATCGGGAACTCGGAGTCGGCGGAGTCCAGGTGGACGGCGGCCGCGCGTGCGTTGACCGACAGCTCGCGCAGGCGGTCGACCTCGTCGCTCCCGACCCGGCGGTCGGAGTTCAGATCGAGGGTCCGCAGCTCGAGGGGCTCAACTGCGAGCTCCTCGGCATCCAGCAGCTCGTCGCCGTCCGTGTCGTAGAGCCCGAAGTTGCTCGCGAGGTCCTCCAGGCTGTCCTGCTCGAGCACGCCGCTGGCTCCGGGGGGCTGCTCGGCCGGGACGGGGGCCGACCGCTCGCCCACCGGGTCCTCGGCTCGCTCCAGCGCGTCGAGACGCCGCTCCAGGGCGGCGATCCGGCCCGGCGATCCAGAAGAAACCGTGCCCTGCGCGGTCGGCGCGGAGGCCTCGGGCCCGGGCTGCGCGCGCCGCGAGACCTCGTCCAGCCGTCGCTCCAGCTCCGCCACACGCTGCTGCGTGGACACCGTCCAGAGCAGGACCAGCCCGAGCAGCAGCACACCGGCCAGGACCATCAGCGTCTTCATCGAAACTCCCCTCGGAACCGTGCGGCACCAGGCTCTGTGGCGCATCCAACCCCCGACCGGGGCGGAGCCGTCCCGCAGAATCCGGGGATCCCCCGCCGGGCGCAAGCTCCAGACCAGCGGCGCTCGGAGTCGGCGCTACCCTCCCCCCGTGCTGATGCTCGCCACCGCGCTGCTCGCGCTGCTCCTCTGGCCGTCGCTGCGGGCGCGGGGGCAGGCCACGCTGTGGCCCGCCGCGGCCCTCGCGCTGCTGCCCCTGGCCGTGGCCCCCTTCGGCGCCGAGCTCGTGGAGCTGCTGTTGGGCAAGGAGCGCGCGGTGGAGGCGGTCACCGAGGGCCTCCTGCTCGCCGCGGCCCTTCGCGCCCTGCTCGAGAGGCGTTGGCTCCTGGCCCTCGTCGCGGTCCTGCTCTTCGGCGAGGAGGTGGACTACGGCCAGCAGTGGCTTCACTTCGCCACGCCCGAGGCCCTGGCCTGGACCCCCTCGCGGGTGGCCTCCTTCAACTTCCACAACATGGGCTGGCCCGACCCCCTCTGGCGCCTGCTGCCCCTGGCCGCCCTCGCCGCCATGTCCTGGCCGCGGGCAGCCGGCCGCCTGGGGCTTCCGCCGGGGCCTGCGCGCACCTGGCTGGCCGTGCTCGCCCTGCTGGCGGGCACGGTGCTCGCCAACGGGGTGGTCGACGGCCGCGTGGCCGACGAGGCCATGGAGCTGGCCGCCGTCGCGCTGGTCTGCGCCGCCTGGCGAGGCGGTCACGAGCCCCGCGTCGCCTGAGCCCTCAGGCGATCAGAAGGTCGAGCCGCCCTCGATCGAGGCGGGCACCACGCCCGGGTCCCCGGTGAAGAAGCGCAGGACCTCGCCGTGCTGGTCGTCGCCGGCGTTGTTGGGCACGAAGTAGATGTAGTCCCCGTCGTTCCCGATGCCGTAGAAGCCCACGCTGATGTCGCCCACGCCCTCGGAGCCGGGGTCGTAGGTCTGCCAGCTGGCGTCGTCGTCGAAGGCGCCATCGGTGTCGAAGCGCAGGATCTCGCCGTGGGGGCCGGAGCCGTTGTCCCAGGGCGCGAAGTAGACGAAGCGGCCGTCGAAGGTCG
>JAJDAI010000343.1 GCA_029261955.1 Deltaproteobacteria bacterium
AGAGTCGAGATCCAGCGCGGCCCTCAGCGTGCCCAGCGCCCGCTCGCGGGACGCCTGCCTGCCCGCGGCCCGGGCCTGCGCACGGCTGTGGTCCAGCTCGGCGAGGACCACCTCCAGGGCGGCCGCCTCTCCTGCCTCGACCCGAGCGCGGGCGGATCGGAGGACCGCCTCGGCGAGCTGGGTGGCCTCCGCGCTGATCCGCACCTGCTCGTCGGCGTGTCGCACGCGGAGGAAGGCGTAGGAGACCTCGGCGGCCACCTGTCGCCAGACATCGTCGGCCCAGGCGCCGGCCGCCACGGCCTGCTGGGTCGCGCTGGCGCGAGCGGGAGCGATCTCCGCCAGCGGCAGGGCCTGGGCCGCGACCACCTCGAACTCGGGCGAGGAGGACGTGGATCGATAGCCGACGCCCGCGTCGAGAACCGGGTTCGGCGGGGCGCCCGCCCCGCGACGCGCGCCCCGGGAGGCGGCCCACTGGTGCTGGGCCGAGCGGACGGCGGGGGAGCGCTCCGCCGCCAGCGCGAGGGTCTGGTCGAGGGTCAAGGTGTCGGGCTCTGCCGCCACCGCCGCCGAAGCGAGCAAGTGAGCGAGCAGAAGCCCCAGGGGCTTCCAGTGGTTCATTCGAGGCTCTCCGTTGCAGGCGCGCAGGTCGAGGCTGCGCGCCCGTCGTCGGCAGACAGGTCGCGGTAGGGCGGTCTGGCTTAGGAGAGCGGGGGGATGGGTGGTCGGAACAGCCGAGACGTCGGCCCTTCCGGAAGTCGATGGACGACGTCGGTGTGGCCGTCGGACGAGGGGCCTGGAGCCCGGGTGGCCGCGAGCGAGCTGAGGACGACCGAAGCTGGGCCTGCCGACGGGCAGCAGACACACAGGCTGCAATCAGGCGGGCACGTCCCGTCCTCCCCCTCGCCCGAGCAGGGCACGTCGCAGCCGTCGTCGTCGGCCGCGGTCTGCGCGTCCCCCGAGTCGTCCGCGTGCACGCTCGGCGACCACCCCAGGGCGAGGAAGGCCCAGGTGCAGCAGAGAAGGACGACGGTCCGGAGGCAGCGGTTCACGGCTGGACGATACCGCCAGGACCTACGCTCTGCCACCACGGGTCCCTCGCGGCCTGAGCGTGACTGGCGAGAGCCCTGCAATGTCAGCAGCTCAGCGACTCCACGCGCGGTTAGAGGTGCCCGAAGTTGCATTCGTGGCCAATCCAACCTGATATCAGCAACTTGCAGGTCGTGCGGCGATTCCAGGCGCACCCGAATGGTGCGCAGTCAGCTCGAATCGAGTGGAATCCGGGTCTCGTGTGTCCTCGGTGTGTCCCGGCTCGCCTCGTTCCATGCTGACGGGGGACGGGGGGGCTGGGCAGCAGCAACGGGCCGCTGCTTGTAGCTCGCCCCTGACCCCGAGAGCCAGGCGGGGCGCACCGCGTACGACTGCGGCGCGCTGAGCTCGAGCATCCGATCGAGCACCGCGCAGTCCACGGAGATCTCGTAGGTCTGGGCTCGTTCGTCTCTCGCTCGAAGCTCGCCACCGAAGACGCCTCTGAGCCTGCCGAAACAGCCCTCCTCACGCGCTTGCTGCTGGTATCCGGCCTCCTTCTTCCAGCGACGTCGCCCGTCTCGACTGATCGCCTCAAGCGCGGCATCCCGTTGAACGAGGTCGGGTTCGTTAGAGACCGTCGCTGTCCTCGGTGGTGGGATCACGATCCAGGGAGACGGCCCTGCAACCAGCACGGCGTCGTACGGCGGTCGGCCGTCATAGGCTCTTTCGGCGGCGATGCTCCTCAGCGGAGCGCCGAGCTGCGAGAGCAGCTAAGGCAACGCCGACCCATCGGGCGTGTTGGCGTCGGTCAGCGTGGCCGCGACGATGAAGCCGCGTTCATCGACGCCGACCTGCAGCTTGCGCCAGCCTGGGCCCTTTGCTCAAGCTCCCCGCTTCCACGTCGCCCACTCGCCTGTCAAGCGTCACCGCCATGGGACCATTCCCGCGCCGCCGTCGGGCCGACGTCGGCCAGCTAGCTGACTCGGCCGCGCAACAGGAGGGGCCCTACCCTCTGTCGACCACCAGCGTCGGGCTGCGGGTCGCAGATCTCGCAATCAGGCTCGCCAGGGGCCCACCGTTGATGCGAGGGCCGCGCCCGAACCGTTGATCAAGCACGCCCACATGCGAAGCAGCGGCGACAGGCGGCGCACCTGGGGAGCGCCGCGCCGTTGCGAGCAGTCCGACGCAGCCCTACCAGCTGAGGGAGAAATCTGCGGTCGCGGAGTGGTCGGAGCCGGCGTCGCAACTCCCGTTGTTGTCAAGGTCGAGGCAGGCGCCCACATCAGCGTACGTCCCGACGTAGGTCCCGCCGAGCGCATCGCCTGAAGCCACGCCCGAGGCCCCATAGTACGTCCAGCCATTTCCGAGATAGTCATAGAGGATTTGGTTCGCGGAAATGTCGACACCGTACGAGATGGTGATGCCGCTGACGTCGCTCAGCCAGGCGGCAGGGCACCCCAGGGTTTGCGACTGAAACGTGACCTCACCGCTTACGTCGCAGGCTGGGCAGACTGTGAGGGCGGCACCGTTCGGGACGAGGACGTAGGTGTTCTGGCAATCGAAGAAGCCGTTGCTCGGGTTCGTGAAGTCGAGGCTGCTGACGAGAATCCCACCAAGTGCTGCGGAGGTGTCGTCGTCGTCTCCGCTGTCGTCGTCG
>JAJDAI010000344.1 GCA_029261955.1 Deltaproteobacteria bacterium
GCAGAGACTGACTCCGTCGCCGTCCCCATCGACAGACTCGTCGCTACCCGGGTCACAGTCGTTGTCGATCCCATCGCAGATCTCGGGAAAGAACGGCCCGGCCGCAGGGTCGAGCGGGGCGCAGTCCTGCTCGTCTGGTTGGCCGTCGCCGTCGCTATCTGGGCCAAGCGCGGGAGGCCCGACCTCGCCCTCTGGCCAGCTCACGTCCTCCATCAAGAATGCGAGGCCATCGAGAAGTACCGCGCAGTCAAGCGAACCACCGGCGGCGTCCCTGACCTCGAAACGGATGGAGATTATCTCGCCGGGCTCGGCTGGCAGGTACATGGTCACCCACCCCGTTCCGCCGCCGTCCTCAAAGCCAGTGCCAGCCAGCAGCTTCGACCCCACAACTCCGGCGGTGACCTCACCGTTTCCAACGACGTTGGCGCCAAGTCCCAGGGTGACCCCAGCGGAGAACTCCACCGAATCCACCTCTACCCCGAAGTGCTGGTTTTGGTGGACGATCCATTGCGGTGAGAGCTCACGGCTGAGGAAGAAGTAGGAGAAGCGAAGCGAGTTGGCCCACGCCGGCACCTTCAACTTGAAGGAGAGGACAGCCATGTCTGCTTCGGGCGGGTCGGACGGGTAGTCGTGGTTCGCGTCAGAGGGCAAGAGCTCCACATCGCCGCTGTAGATGAGGGCCATGCCGCTCCCCATGACTGGCGAGAGGACCCCCAGATCAGGCAGAGCCTCGAACATGTTCTCGACGCTGTCGTGGATGCTCGCATCGAAGGCAGCAGAAGCCGTTGCCTCCATCGCGTCGAGCAGCTGGGCGGGCGAAGACGAAGCCAGGGCGAATCCGGGAGCAGCGGCCACGAGAATCGCGAGGACCCGGCCGGTGACACCACGGTGTCTGGCACCGCCGTGTCGTGGGAACGAAGGACCAGACGAGCGGGTAGTGCTGCTCAAAGGCTCTCTCCCAGAGCTGAAGACACGTGGCCAGGCCGGACGGCAGGTTGAGCCTGCACGCCGACTTGCTGCCTAGTGCCGCTGATCGGAAGTCCCTTGCCACCCCACCTCGTTGGCCCAGATCGCCCATGTGAAGCGTAGGGGGCCGAGCAGCTTCTCGGCCAGCATCGCCGGAGTCCCGCGTTCGAAGGTCGGCGCCCAGTGGTCGTGATGGCGGACGTCGAGGCTCATGACGTTGCAGGCCGCGGACGGGTTGCTCAGACGGAGCAGCGGGATCCAGTCTCCGGCGTCGACCACGCCGATGGTCGCCGCCTTGCCGCGGTGCTTCGCAGCGAGCGCCGACGCGGCGGGGTCGCTCCCCCTCAGTTCGCGTAGAAGGGAGGATGCGAATTTCTCGGGGTTCCAGGCCATCACGCTGCTTCCAGCGCCAGGCAGTCAGGCAGCCTTGCGCTGCCCGGGATTGTACGTCCATCGCATCGGGCGAGCGATGCGGGGGTAGTCGTCCATCGCCGCTTGGAGGTGGTCATCGAGCGCCTGGAGGCTCTCGTAGCGGCGGCCGATCAGGTAGCGGCGGCTGAAGCGCGAGAAGAAGTTCTCAGCGAGGTCGAGCCAGGACGCGTGGGCGGGGGTGTACAGGACGGCGAAACGCTGCCCTTCCTCGCTGGCCAGGAAGGCCTTCATCTGCTTCGAGACGTGGGTCGTCCCGTTGTCCCAGACCACGTGGATCAGCCGGATGTGCGGCAGCGCGCGCGCCAACTCCCTGAGGAACTCGATGGTCTCGTCGGTCTTGTAGCCCCGTGCCGGATACGTCCGTCCGAGGACCAGGTCCCCGGTCTCGGGACGAACGGCGACGACGAGGCTCCGGGACCCGTGCCGGATGTAGTGCTGGTCGATGCGACCAGGGATGCCGTAGGTCGGCCCTCGCCGCCCACCGTGGGGGAGGCCAGGTGGCAGACCGAGCGCCTGGATCCCGGTCTTCTCGTCGATGCACACCAGCATCTCGTCGTCGGGGTACTCCCGGAGGTACGCCTCGCAGATGGCGTCGCGTCGGACGGCGTAGTCGGGCCGGTCCTTCTTCGTGAACAGGTAGTAGCGCTCCCGGTGAGGCTGGACCTCAGCACCCGCCAGGATCCGCTGGACCGACGACCGGCTCATCTCCACGCCCTGGAGCCCCGCCTCCTCGACGATCACCGCCTGGGTCATCCGCCCTTCGAGCCGGCCGAGTTCCTCCGGCCGACGGCAGGCGAGGCTCAGGATGACGGCCTGGTGCCTGGTCAGGATCACGGCGGGACGGCCCGTCCGGTTCCGGTCCTCCAGCGACTCCACGGTCCGGCTGCTCGCATAGCGCCCGGCCCACTGGCGGACGGTCGGCCGGGTGACGCCCAGCGTTCGCGCGGTCGCCGAAACGGACCGGCGCTCGACGAACCGCAGCCACACGATCCAGGCTCGGACCACGAGCCGGTGCTCCGCCTTCTGGCCACGGACCAGCCGGAGCAGCCTCATCTTCTCGTCGTACCCGAGGTGATCACCAGCAACGTCAGCCATCTCAACCTCCGCCTGCTGCAAGCGGAGGAGGAGATCACGACAGGGCGGGGGTGGTCAAGGACTTCTGGGCACGTGCACTAGC
>JAJDAI010000345.1 GCA_029261955.1 Deltaproteobacteria bacterium
ATGCGACAGAGTTCCTCATCGAACCTGAGCCCGACCTCGCGCCACTTCGAGAATGGGTGATTAGCCAGCTGCAGAGCGGGTCAAGAGACTGGGCTGAATTGGACGAGGGAGCCCGCTCACTGATCTGGCTTACCAAGCAACTGAATGCGAGCCTCAGGCAGCTGAGAGATGCCGGTAGAATACGAGCGAATGGTCGCTTTGGGCCTAAGCAGAACCCACGAATCGAACTCGCGCAGGAGGACAAGCGGTGAAGCGATCGAAGATCGAGTGGACCGACTCGACCTGGAACCCAGTAACCGGTTGCACGAAGGTGAGCGCGGGGTGCAAGAACTGTTACGCCGAGAGGATGGCGTTACGCTTGCAGCGCATGGGTGCAGCGGGTTACGAGGGCGGATTCTCCGTGGCACTTCATCATTCGAGACTCGATGTACCGCTCTCGTGGCGTAAGCCCCAGGTGGTGTTCGTGAACTCGATGAGCGATCTCTTTCACGAGGATGTTCCTCTCGAGTTCATCCAGAAGGTCTTCTCGACCATCCGTGCTGCAACTTGGCATCGCTTTCAAGTTCTTACGAAGCGAGCAGAGCGATTGGAAAGCCTGAGCGAGCGGCTGAAGTGGCCACCTAACTTGTGGATGGGCGTGAGCGTGGAGGCGCCAAGCGCGACGTGGCGGATCGATCATCTTCGCAAGACGAAAGCCCGAGTGAAGTTCCTCTCCATCGAGCCACTTCGCGAGCCCATCCCTGACCTCGACCTCAATGGCATCGATTGGGCGATAGTTGGGGGGGAGTCGGGCCCTGGGGCGCGAGCAATGGAGGAGTCCTGGGTCTTAGACATCCGCGATCAGTGCTTACGCGAAGACGTGCCGTTCTTCTTCAAGCAGTGGGGCGGGGTTAGAAAGAGCGTGAATGGCCGCGAGCTCGAGGGCCGAACGTGGGACGCGATGCCGGTTGGCGGTGCCTAACTCGTTGGAGTCCGTCGGCTCCGAATTCTCAATCGCGAGCTGGCTGCAGTTTAACGGCTCCGCTGCTCAGCTGCGGGCGCGTCAGCGCCCGTCTGCTGCAGCAGCTTGTTAGGCGATGAGGGCTGCACACTCCTAACGTCCATAGGTCGAAATGATCGTTGTATCGGTGACCGACTTTTCAAAGTGCGCGCGCTTGATCTCGAGATACGCATCGTTCGAGAAGAACGAGTTCATTGAGGCTTCGTTAGAGAAGTAAATCGTGAACACTCGATTGATCGGCGCCTCTACCTCAGACTTGAGAACTTCAGACACCTTGAAGTCGTAGCCAACTCCGCCGCCATAGCTCTTGAGTATTGGTGTCATCTCGTCGCGATACGATTGATATGCCTCATCGTCTACGACGTTGAGACCAACTAGCAGTTCTATGGCCATATCAGTTCATCTTCGCTTCATTCGCCTAACTTGGCATTCGACAGAACTCGACGAACATCCGTCGCTCGCCAGTTAGCTGGCAACGTGCCGACGGCGTTGAATTGCATCGCGTCCCCGAATGCTGTCCCTTCCTGTACGGGTGCATGCTACGGCGATCTGGAGGATCCGGCAATCTGGGTTTGGGATGTCCGACAGAACTGTCTGGCAGCCGGCTCTGGCGTGCTGGACGGCGGCGGCGCCAAGGCGGTCGGCATGAAACCGTCGCGATGCTCTGACGCGCCGCGGTATGAACGCTCACGAGCGACTAGCCGGTGCCCGCGCCCCTCGACCCTGACACGTTGGGAAAGCGCTTGGCAATCGCTGCCCGCAGCACCGCGTCGAACTGCCCGCGCGACGCATCCACCAGGTTCCCGCGCGCCCCACCGTCCCCCGCCTTGCGCGCGTCCTTGAGCAACCGCCGCGTGTCGTCCGCTCGCGTCGACAGCGCTTCCTCGAGCGTGGCACGCCACGGCGCCAGCTCCGCCGCCGTCTCCGCGACCGCGGCCTCACCGACGACCCCACGCCCGCGCCCGAACTGGGCCACGGCGAGGTAGCGCAGCAACAAGCGCCGCAGCGCCGCGTGCAGGAACTCCTCACTCCAGGAGACCTGCGGCTTGCCGCGGGCGAGCACCACTTCGAAGCCGCGGGCGAGGCCGGCGCCGCCCAGGGCTCCGACCACCGCGCCGAGCACGGCGCCGCCGCCGAAGGTCAGGCCGCCGGCGAGGAAGTCGGCGCCCACGCCCGTTGCGGCGCCGGTGACCAGGCCGCCCCAGATCGCGCTCTTGGTCCGGTCGAGCGGGGCGGTGCCCTGGATGAGGACGTCGCGGGTCTCTTCGCGCAGGCGTGCGGCGGCCTCGCCGTCGAGCTCGTGCAGACTCAGCAGACGATCCGTGAGCGCGGTCTCGCGCGCTTCCTGACGCTCGGCGAGGGCGTCCATCGCAGCCCGCTTGGCAGCTCCTCCGGCCGTGACGCCCGGGAGCGACTCGCGGTCGGTCAGCGTCTCCAGGAAACACTCGCCCAGCGCGGCGACGGAGTCCTCGAAGACCTGCGCGTGACGCGCGTGCCAGGCGGTGGCGAGTTCGCGCATGACGGCGGCCTTGCCGGCACCGGCGCCGCTCGAGCTGGCGGCTCCAGACGCTCCGTCCGCATCTGCATCAGCCGACCCACCACGCGCGTCCTCCAAGACACCCGCCAACCGATCCAACAACTCCACCTCCTGCACCCAACAGCGCGTGAACGCATCCAGCGGCAACACCTCGCGCACCAACGCATGCCCGCCCACCGCCTCACGCCAGCGCTTCAGCAGATCCTCGCCCGCGCCCGCCGCGCCCGTCTGGTTGAGCAGCACCACCACCGGCTTGCCGACCCACTCGAGCACCGAGAGCTCCGGCTCGACGTAGCCGGCCTCCTCGGGATCCTCGGTGGCGTTCACCAGGTAGAGCACGAGGTCGGCCTCGTCGCGCAGGGTCTTGAGCGCCTGCTGGCCGCACCACAGCGCGCGGTCGGCGAGGCGGTCCCAGACCTGGTGCAGGAACCAACCCAGCGGATCCCCTTGCTGCTCGAGGCGCCGCAGCAGGCGCGCGGTGTCGCCGAAGCCGGGCGTGTCCCAGAGCACCAGGCGATGGCCGCCGTGCTCGGTGACGACCCAGGACTCGCTCGTCTCGGTCACGTGCGCCTGGTCGAAGACCGAACCCACGTCGCGGCGCAGCAGCGTGCGCGCGAGGGTGGTCTTGCCCACATTGGTGTGGCTGACGAGCGCGAGCGCGACGTCGCTCATGAGCGCGCGCCCTTGCCGCCCGCCGCGACACTCGGCCAGACGGCAGCCTCGAAGGCGCCCAGCTCGACATCGGTGACGGGCCGGCCCAGATCCACGTGCGGCGAGGAGAGCCCGACCTCGCGCACCA
>JAJDAI010000346.1 GCA_029261955.1 Deltaproteobacteria bacterium
GGGAGCGGCCCGAAGCCACCCGCGCCCGCAGGGGCTCCAGGGCGGAGTGATCCTCCAGGCCCCCAGCCGCGATCTCGACCAGATCGCCGACCCACTCGGCCATGGACCGTGCCCCCGCTCGCGCAGCCAGGCCTTCGCGCACGGCGCCCTCCAGCAAGGCATCGCGATCCGAGGGCAGCTCGGCGGCGAGGGAGTCCGCGGCGGCGAGCGCCGCGTCGTCGTAGAAGAGCCCCGTCCAGAGCGCTGCCAGCCCCAGCAGGTCGGGGAGCGGCGCGTTGTCCATGGACCGCAGCTCCACGAAGTTCTTGATGCGTGCCTCGGGGAAGACCGAGGTCAGGTGCGTGATCCAGGCGCTCTCGTCGGGCCAGGTGCCCTCGAAGCCCTCACGCATCCAGGTGGAGAAGCTGACACCCCGCCCCGGGACGTAGCGGCCGTTGACGTAGACGAACATCATCGGGACCTCGACGATCCAGTCCACGTAGCGCTCGAAGGAGAAGCCCGCGTCCAGCACCGGCCCCAGCAGCCCGGTGCGCGCGGGGTCTGTCGATCGCCAGGTGCGGCCGCGGTGGCTGAGATCCCCGCTGGGCTCGCCCGCAACGAGCGGGGAGTTGGCGGACAGGGCCAGCGCGAGGGGCGCGAAGGCCATGCCCAGGCCCAGCTTGCGACCGCAGTCGGCCTCGGTGTCGAAGTCGAGCGCGACCTGCAAGGACGTCGTGCCCTTCATCATCCCGTGCGCCAGCGGCCCGGTCTCCTTGAGGTAGGCCTTCATCACGTCGTAGCGAGCCTTCGGCAGGAACGCGATGTCGTCGAGCTCCTGCAGCGGGGTGTAGGCGGTGCTCAGCGCGTACATGGGCCGTTCACCGAAGACGGCCTTCAGCTCCGCGAGGTGCCCCCGCAAACCCTGCTCGACGCCCGCCAGGTCCTCGACCGGCGGCGTGCTGTACTCCAGCTGCCCGCCGGGCTCCAGCGTGATGGCCGCTCCTTCGCGGGCCAGGGCGACGACGTTCTCGCCCTCGAACTCCGGCTCCCAGCCGAAGCGATCGACCAGGGCCTTCAGCGTGTCCTGGATTCCGCCGGGCTCGAAGAAGCCGAGCCGGCGCCCGTCGGCGTGCACCAGCTCCTTCTCCCACTCGACACCGATGCGGTGCTGATGGCGCGGCTTGCAGCCCCGCTCGAACCACGTGATGAGGTCGGCCTTGGTCAGACGGTCGTGCATCCGGCTCAAATAGCAGCTTCCGCGCTTGGGCGCGCGTGCGGTCGATTGGCGCTAGGATCGCCGGACCTGGGAGGAAGCATGTCGAGCAACTGGAGGGGAATCATCGTCAGCCCCGATCCTGGCCTGGCTGGCCAGGTTCGTGCGGCGCTGGTGCGCGAGGGAGCTCGGATCGAGAGCACCTCGAATGGGGAGGAAGCGCTGGGCATGGTCGTGGGCGAGGGCGCCCACCTCGTCATCGCCGAGGGCGAGCTGCCCGGGAACAGCGGCTACCAGCTCTGCGCGGACCTGAAGAGCCTCCAGGAGATGCCTCGGGTTTTGCTGATCTTCGTGGGCTCCGACCCGCGAGGTCCCCGGCGTGCATCCGAGTCCGGGGCCGACGCCGTGCTGCGCCGTCCCTTCACGGCCGCCCAGCTGATCGACAAGGTCCGGGCGATCACCGAGCCCGACTTCTTCAGGGCGGTCGCAAATCAGCCGCCCTCTGCCATGTCGATCGTCGAGCCGGCCTCGGGGATCTTCGGTTCGGCTGCGGCTTGGGCCGACAGCATCGTCTCGCAGGTCATCGATCCCCGCGCCGGGAGCACCCAGGAGCTCCCGGCGATGGCGATCCAGACCTTCGACGAGAACCACCCCGTGTCCGTGGCGGTCGATCCCGACAACACGGCCCACGTCTCCGCCGACGAGGGCCTGAGCGAACTGGACGTCCAGCGGATCGTGGACACCCGCCTGGCTGCCTTCGCCGCCACCGGGGGGCCGCTCAGCGAAGCCATCCAGGCCAGCGTGCACGGCGCGGTGGCGGACGCCCTGAAGTCGGTCCTGCCCGCCATCGCCCTGGAGGCCGCGCGGCTCGCCCGCGACGGTGACTGAGCCATGACTGCGCCTCCCCACGATCTCTCGACCGCGGTTCGCCGCGCGTTGGAGGAGGACTTCGGCCCCTCCGGCGACGTGACCACCGCGGCCGTCGTGCCCGCCAACGTGCTCGGCTCCGGGACCCTGCTCGCGCGCCACGCCCTGGTCGTCTGCGGCCAGCCGGTGGCGCAGGAGGTCTTCCGCCAGGTCGACGCGACGCTCGGTTTCGAGGTCCTGCTCGAGGACGGCGCTGCGGTCGAGGGGACGGACGTGCCCATCGCGCGCGTCCACGGCAGCCTCGCGTCGATCCTGCGCGCCGAGCGGGTGGCGCTCAACTTCATGCAGCGGCTCAGCGGCGTGGCCACCTGGACCCGCGCACACGTCGACGCGCTCGAGGGGGCGCCCGTCCGGCTCGTGGGCACGCGGAAGACGACGCCCGGCCTGCGTCAGCTCGAGAAGTACGCCGTCGCGGTGGGCGGAGCCAGCAACCACCGCTCCGGGCTCTACGACGGGATCATGGTCAAGGACAACCACATCCTGGCGGCTGGCGGGGTCGGGGAGGCCGTGCAGCGCGCGCGAGCCAACGCGCACCACCTGCTGCGGATCCTGGTGGAGGTCGAGGACCTGGACGAGGCCCGGGCGGCGGCGAAGGCAGGGGCCGAGGTCCTGCTGCTCGACAACTTCGATCTGGAGCGCCTGGCCGAGGCGGTCACCGCGCTGAAGCAGGAGCACCCGCGGGTGTTGCTGGAGGCCAGCGGAGGCATCTCCCTGGAGACGCTCGCGCGGGTCGCGGCCACCGGTGTGGACCTCATCTCGTCCGGGGCCCTGGTGCACCAGGCGCGCTGGGTCGACCTGTCGCTGGAGGTCGTGCGCACGTGATCGCCGTGC
>JAJDAI010000347.1 GCA_029261955.1 Deltaproteobacteria bacterium
CTCTCCGGTGATCAGCACCGTCATCTCCGCCGAGGCCACGGTCACGATCTGGCGGCAGAGGTCCTGCATCGCCGAGCTGGCGCCCATCTGGAGTCGGGTGAGGGCGGGGTTGTCCCCCGCGACCGCCCGCGGGCCATCGCCCAGCTGGCTGGCGAGGCGGTGGCGCACCAGCGCGTTCTCGACCCGGCGCCGCAGCACGAGCGGCTCGACGGGCTTGACCAGGAAGTCCTCGGCGCCGGCCTGCATCAGGGCGACGGTGCGCTCCACGTCCTGCACGGCGGAGACCACGAAGAGCGTGCTCAGGGGCGACAGCTCCACCAGCGCCTCGATGACGTCCTCGCCGCGTCCGCCGGGCATCTCCAGGTCCACGAGCACGACGTCGGGCTTGTCCACGAGGCGGAGGCGGGCCTGCTCGACGTCCTCGGCCTCCACGAGCTGGCCCAGGCCGCCGAGGGTCGAGCAGATCAGCAGGCGAATGTCGGGGTCGTCGTCGACCACCAGGATGGTCGGTTCTGCGTTCGCCATGTGTTCCTCCCGGCTCCCAACGAGTCGCGCGATGATCGCTCACTCGGCGCGATCTTGCTGCTGGGGCCAGGATCGGGTCGGAGATGGGACAGAGGCGACCCACCGGTGGGACAGCCGCGAGGCGCTGTTCAGGGGGGCTGGGCAGGAAAACGCGAACGGCGACCCGATCGGGAACCTTGGCACGTCGGTTGCTAAGGTCCCAAGCATCCGCCTGATGGGTCAACCAGCCCGCTGGCCAAGAAGCTTGGGGAAGCATTGATGAGCACCATGAAGAAGACGCTGTTTCTGTTGTTGATGAGCTCGCTGGTCCTGCCGTCGCTGGCTCTCGCCGGTGATGAGGATGAGGGCTCCGAGGACGAGGCCCCCGCCGAGGAGGCCCCCGCCGAGGAGGCTCCCGCAGACGAGGTTCCCGCCGAGGAGGCCCCGGCCGAGCCCGCCCCCGCTGCGGCCGAAGTCGCGGCTGAGGAGGCCACGCCCGAGGCCGCCGCCGAAGCCACCGCCGAGGCCGCCGAGGCGAGCACCGAAGAGGCCGAGGAGGGCAAGCCCAAGCCGGTCGTGTCCCTCGTGGCCGAAGCCGGCGCCCTCTGGCTGCACGGCAACACGAAGTCCATCAACGCCAACGGCCTGGTGAACTTCAGCCTCACGCACGACATGAACAAGGTCGGCTTCCACTTCGGCGGCGCCTACGGCCGCGGCGTGGTGCCCGGTTCGGACTCGGACGAGTGGGTCGAGGTCGCCAAGAAGATCTGGGGCGGGCTGCGCTACGACCGCTACCTGATCGCCGACGTGAACTCCATCTACGTCATGGGCGCCGCCCTGCACGACCCGCTCGCGGGCTTCCAGGTCCAGGCCCGGGGCGACGTCGGCTACAGCCACCAGCTGGTCAAGACCGACAAGCACGACCTCAAGCTCGAAGGCGGCTTCAACTACAGCCGCGACCAGTTCACGGACGAGGCCGGCGGCGGCGGACAGAACTTCTACGGCGGCCGCATCTTCGCGGGCTACGCCCTGAACCTGGACGGCAAGTTCGGCTTCCAGCAGAGCATCGAGGCCCTGCTCGGTGGCCGCGAGAACCGCGACGCCGGCGAGAGCGGCTTCGACGGCAAGCTGACCTCGCTGACGGGCATCACGGCGAACATCAACTCCCACCTGGGCGTGAAGTTCGGCTTCGGCCTGACCTACGACTTCCACCCGCCGGTCAACGCCGAGACGGGCGAGAGCTTCGAGGCGCTGGACACCATCACCTCGCTGGCCCTGGTCGCGACGATCCTCTGACCCCCTGAACCGGGGCCCCGCCGAGGGCCCGCACAGAGACGACCCACCGGGTGCCGCCAGGCACCTCGGCGTGGGGAGCTGCACGCCAGACACGACGAAATCGAGAGCTCGGAGACACCCCGACGGGGACACGAAAGGGCGGCCTCAGCGGTCCTGTCCCCCCCCAAGCTGACGCTGGGGCCGTCCGGCCCTCCCTTCCCTTCGGGGGAGGGGGGGCGCTCCGAGCCTCCCGGGTGTACGACCTGGGCAACACAGATTCACCAAGGGCTTGGGGCCCGAGACACGGAGACAGGACATGGACCCGGAAAACGCGCAGATCTGGATTGAGAAGGGCCTCGAGTACGGGGTCACCTACGGGATGGACCTCGTGAAGGTCATCTTCATCTTCATCATCGGCAAGTGGCTGGCCGGCAAGTTCGCGAAGCTCGCCGTGGCCGGCATGGGCCGGGCGAAGGTCGACGAGACCATCAGCGGCTTCGCCGGCACGATCATCCGCTACGCGCTGCTGACCGTGACGGTGCTGGCCATCCTCGAGGTCTTCGGCTTCAAGACCACGAGCCTCGTGGCGGTGCTCGGCGCCATGGGCTTCGCCATCGGCTTGGCGATGCAGGGCACGCTGGCGAACTTCAGCTCCGGCGTGATGCTCCTGCTCTTCCGCCCCTTCAACGTGGGGGACGTCATCGAGGCGGCCGGCGTCGTCGGCTGCGTGCAGAGCCTGGAGATCTTCAGCACCGTCCTGCTGACGCCCACCCAGGTGAAGATCACCGTGCCCAACGGCCAGATCTACGGCGGCACCATCAAGAACATGACGGGCGCCAACACGCTGCGCTTCATCCCGCTGGACATCGGCGTGGCCTACAACGCGGACATCGATCAGACGAAAGCGCTGCTCGAGTCCACCCTCCGCGGCATCCCCGGGGTGCTCGCCGACAAGCCGGTCGCAGCCGTGCTCGTGAACCTGGGCGCCAGCAGCCTCGACTTCAGCATCCGCACCTTCTGCAACGACGCCGACTACTGGGCCGTGCGGGAGCAGATGCTCCGCCAGTGCAAGTACGCCCTGGACAAGGCCAGCATCGGCATCCCCTACCAGACGCTCGACGTGCACATCGTGAGCGAGCCGGATGGTGCTGCCTGAGCCGTCGTGGCCGGTCGACAGCGCCCCCTCTGCTGTCGGCTGGTCCGGGGTGCCGGATCCCCCCGGGATTGTCCGGGGGACCGGCTCCCCACCCTTCGCCTTCGTCGCCTGATCCAGCCCCTCGAACAGGCGACGATTCAGGAGCGCCCGCCCCCCGGAATGGTCCGGGGCGGCGGGCCTCCTCCGTTCTGGGATGTGGCAGGCTGCCGCCGCCCATGCGGTACTTCATGCTCAACAAGCCCGCGGGCACGATCTCCGGCCGCAGCGACCCGCACGGTCGCCCGACGGTCATGGACCACGTGCCCACCCACTTCCCGGTCCTGCCGCACGTCGGCCGGCTGGACTGGGCCAGCGAAGGCCTGCTGCTCTTCACCGACGACGGCCAGCTCTCGCGCGCCCTGCTCGACCGGGCCATCGGCGGCGTCGTGCCGAAGGCCTACCACGTCAAGGTGCGGGACCGGCTCGACCCCGAGGACTCGCGCATCCCCCGCATGGAGCAGCCGCTCGACTACGACGGCGTGCCCACCGAGCCCGCGCAGGTGCGCTTCCTGGAGCTGAGGACCCGCGCGACCTGGCTGGAGGTCGTCATCACCCAGGGCAAGCACCACCAGATCCGGCACCTCTGCGCGCGCAGCGGCTTCCCCGTGCTCAAGCTCCGGCGCGTGCGCATCGGGCCGCTGGAGCTGGGCGACCTCAAGCTCCGCTGGTGCCGCCCCCTCCGGCTGGACGAGGTCGAGGCGCTGTACGCCGTGGCCCTGCCCGGCGTCGAGGTCCCGCCGCTGGACCCCATCGACGACAGCTCCCAGGCCCGCGCCGACCGCCCGGAGTGAGAATCGGCATTCCGATGTCAGACACCGGGGTGCTCGTTTTGTAAGATCGCGGCCCTTCGGCGTTCGAGCCGATGTGCCCCCGCAGCCCCGAGCACCGGATCGATCGATCGACCGCCCTGAGCGGATCGGGCGCTTCGTGATCCTCGGTGAGCTGGGGAGGGGCGGCATGGGCCGGGTCTTCGCGGCGCGCGATCCCGAGCTGGGTCGCGTCGTCGCGCTGAAGGTCCTGGCCGATCCGCGGCTCGCCACCGAAGCCAGCCTCTCCCGTTTCGTGGAGGAGGCCCGGCTCACCAGCCGGCTGGACCACCCGGGCATCGTGCCGGTCTACGAGACCGGCCGCAGCGCCGAGGGCCTGCCCTACTTCGTGATGAGGCGGGTCGAGGGGTGCGGCTCCCCCCATCGACGAGCGCGCCGACGTGTGGGGCCTGGGCCTCATGCTGCGCGAGCTGCTCTGCCTGGATCCCCGATCCAACAGGCTCGCGGAAGCCGCCCTCCCGCCCGAGCTGGCCCAGGTGCTGGCTCGGGCGACGAGCCGTGACGTCGCGACACGAACGCGGAGCACGCAGCAGCTCTGCGACGAGCTCGCAGCCTGGTCCGATGGCAGCTCCCGGGCCGAGCAGGCGGAGCAGCACCTGGCCTCGGCCCGGGCCGCCTGGCGCGCCCGGCAGAGCAGCCAGAAGGACAGCCTGGACCTCCGCTCCCAGGTGGCTCGGCTGGAGCGGGAGGTGCCCGGGTGGGCCCCGCTCGACCACCCGGTGAAGGCTGCGCTGCACAGCACCCGGGAGCGGCTGGCGGAGCTGGAGGAGCAGGTCGAGGTGCTCTTCGCCCAGGCCGTGTCCGCCGCCGAGCGGGCCCGTGCTCACGCGCCCGAGCTCGCTGGGGCGAAGGAGCTGCTGGCCGAGGCCTGGTGGAGCCGATTCGAGCAGGCGGAGCGCCGCGGCGACCGGCCCGCGCAGGCCCGCTGCGCGCCGCGCCGCTCGCCATGGGCAGCTACCTGATCACGCTGCGCGCGCCGGGCTTCGCGGAGGCGCTCTACCCCGTCTGCATCGCGCGGGGAGCCCACTGGGCCGCGCAGGGTCCGGTGCCGCTGCTGAGCCCGGGCGAGCAGCCCCCGGGGAGCTGCTACGTGCCCGCCGGTCCCTTCGTCTGCGGCGGCGATCCCCAGGCGGGCTTCGCCGAGCCGCGGAGCGAAGTCGAGCTCCCCGGCTTCCTCATCGCGCGCTTCCCCGCGACGGTGCGGGACTACGTCGGCTTCCTGCAGTCCCTGCCCGAGCACGAGGCAGCGGCGCGCGCGCCCCGCCTCATGGGGGAGCAGGGCTCGGAGAAGCACCTGCTGCTGCGGCGCGACGCGGAGGGGCGCTGGGCCCTGCCCCAGCAGGACCAGCAGGGGGATCGCTGGGACCCCGACTGGCCCATCTTCGCCGTCAGCCACGACGACGCCTCCGCCTTCGCCGCCTCGCGCGGCGCCCGCCTGCCGCTGGAGCACGAGTGGGAGAAGGCCGCCCGAGGCGTGGACGGTCGCCTGCACCCCTGGGGTGACGACTTCGACGCGGCCTTGTGCTGGATGCAGGGGAGCGTGGCCGGCCGGAGCCGCCCGAGCCCCGTCGGAGCCCGCGCCGCCGACTGCTCGCCCTACGGGGTGCGCGACCTCGCAGGCGGGGTGCGGGGCTGGTGCGGCGACCCCTCGTTCCGGGGCGATCCCGCCGCTCGTCCCGTGCGCGGCGGCGCGTGGTCGGGCGCGGCGCGCCTCTGCCGGGCGGCGAACCGCTTCCACCTGCCGGCGAACCAGGCGCGCACCTGGCTGGGCTTTCGCCTGGCCTGGGATCTGCCCGTGCGTCCCCCGCGGGGCTCCGGGATCTGAAGGAACGGCGCTACTCGCTGGCGTTGGGGTCCAGGTGCTGGGCCTTGCCCACGTCGCTCTGCCAGTCGCCCTCGGCCTTGTCCATCTTGTTGCGGGCCTTGCCCCGGTTGGATTTCGCCTTGCCGAGCGCCTGCTGCTGCTTGCCGAGCTCCAGCTGCGCGTCCGGGGACCCCCCGATCTTGGCGTCGTAGGCGATCAGGCGCTCGACCTGGATCTGCGCCTCCGCCTCGTCGACGACCGCCTTCGCCCACTGGATGCGGGCCTGCTGGAAGGTCTGGAAGCTCTTGGCCGCGTCCAGGCGCGCCTCGCGCCAGCTCAGGTTCGCCTCGGCGACCGTCGACTTGGCCGCCAGCTTCGCGCGCTGGTTGGTCTGGGCCCAGGCGTCCGCGGCCTTCGTCTCCGCCTCGAGCGCCTTGACGATGGCCTTGCCGGCGTCGACCCAGGCGCGGGCCGCCTTGCTGTCGAGCACGCCGTTCTTGCCCTCCTGCTCCGCCGCCTCCAGCTGGCTCGTCGCGTCGCGGAGCTCGGCCTCGGCCGCGCGCACGGCGGTGAGGTCGTCGATGGACATGCGGACCAGCTCCTGGTCGATCTCCTTCTTCGTCGGGGGCCTGGCGAGGGCGACGGCGGGGACGAGCAGCAGAACGAGGAACAGTGAGCGCATGGGACCTCCTGTGAATCCGGACCGGCATGATGGCCGCTTCGGGGCGGTGCGTCGCGCCGCAGGCTCGGGTTCGAAGGGGCGCAGACCCCGGGAGACCGGGGGCCCGAGCCGGGGCGGCAGCTAGAGTCGTGGCGTGTCCGAGCACCGCACGAAGCCAGAGCAGTCGAGCGCGCTCCGCTGGGCCCGCATCCTGATCCGCAGCCTGCACCTCGTCGCGCTGGCCGGCCTGGCCGGCGGCGTGTTCTGGGGCGCCGAGGCGTCCGAACTGGCCCCCTGGTGGACCGCCACGGCCTTCAGCGGGGCGGCCCTGGCGGCGACCTTCTCCACCGGCGGGCTGGGCTGGATCGTCGAGCTGCGGGGCCTCAGCCTGATCCTCAAGCTCGGCCTGCTCGCCCTCATCTTCCCCTTCCCCGATGCCGCGCCCGCCATCTTCGTGTCGGTGATCCTGCTGGCCGGCATCACCAGCCACATGCCGGGTCGCTACCGCTACTGGGTGCCCTGGCAGCGCCCCTGAGTCGATCGCCCCGGTCTCCAGTGCAGCGCTCGGCTCGCCTCACAACCACCGTGCCGCGGGCCGGCGACCGCCGAATCGGGCGGTAGACTGTGTGCGCCGACCCCCGACCCCTCGGCGAGGACAGACCTTGAATCAGTCGCGCCCCGACCCGAAACCCGCTCATCTGGAGATCGATCCCGAAGGCCCCACCGCGCCCGAGGTCGATGGAGACCAGCTGTTCGGAGCGGGAGCCCGCACGCCCTCGGAAGAGGGGCCCACCGGACCGGCGGAGCTGCCCACGGCGGTGAAGCGGCCGCTGGAGATCCCCGGCTACCGCATCCTCGAGCCCGTCGGCCGCGGCGGCATGGCGCTGGTCCACCTGGCCGAACGGCTCGGCTCCGCCGGCGTGCCCGTGCGCTGCGTGGTCAAGATGATCCGCGACGACCGCCAGGACGACGTGACCTACCGCGAGCGCCTGCTGGACGAGGCCCGCATCGTCGCGGAGCTGCGGCACCCCAACATCGTCCCCGTGCTCGACGTGGGCGTCGTGGACCGCCGCCTCTACCTGGCCATGGGTTGGGTCGATGGCCTGGACGTCTCCGAGCTGCTCGAGTTGCTCCGGAAGCAGCGCCGCGAGCTGCCGTTGCGGCACCTGCTCCACGTCATCAAGGAGGTGCTCCAGGGCCTGCACCACGCGCACACCGCCGAGGGCCCCGCTGGGCCCCTGAATGTGGTGCATCGCGACGTGTCGCCCGGCAACATCCTGGTGAGCAAGCAGGGGGCCGTGAAGCTGACCGACTTCGGCGTCGCCCAGGGCTCCGTCGCGCTGCGCACCGAGCGCAAGGGCCTGCTGTCGGGCAAGGTCCAGTACTTCTCGCCCGAGCTGTTCGAGACGCGGATCGCCACCGTGCAGTCCGACCTCTTTGCGCTCGGCGTCACCTTCTGGGAGATGTTGACCGTGCGGCCGCTCTTCTCGCGGCGCATCACGCCGCTGGAGATGCGGGACGTGATGCGGGCCTTCGATCCGCGGCAGCTGCTCGAGGACGACCTCACGCTGCCCGACGGCCTCGAGGACATCGTCCTGCGGGCGCTCGCGGCGGACCCGACGGAGCGCTACGCGAGCGCGGTGGAGTTCCTGGAGGACGTGAACGACTACGTCTACGAGTCGGGCCTGCGCATGCTGAGCACCGACTTCGAGCGCTGGCTGGAGGGGCTCCTGAACCCCGTCGGCCGGGATGGCCGCCGCCGGCTGCTGTCGTCGAGGGGCGCCGGATGAGGCCGCGCGAGGACCAGCTCGAGCAGCTGAAGACGTCCCTCGACTCCTTCCACGTCGGGATGGGTCAGGCGCGGCTCTACGGCGGACGGCACCGCGAGACGCTGCGGGCCCTGGAGCGTTCGGTGCTCGAGATGGGCCCGCTGCTGCGCGAGCAGGGCGTGCTCCAGTTCGACAGCTCGCTGGACGGCCTGACCTGGCGCAGCGCGCTGGTGCGGCCCGAGGACGAGGAGTACGCGGGCCTCGGCCGGCTGCTGCACCGCGAGGGCATCGCGAGCATCAGCCTGGGCGGCGACGTGAGCGTCGACGAGCTGTGCCGTCTGATGGACGTGCTGCGCATCAACTTCGAGCTGCCGGAGTACGAGGAGGAGACCCTCGAGTCCCTGCTCTGGCAGGCCGGCTTCGAGAACATCGGCTTCCAGGCGGTCGCCTCCCTCATGGAAGCGGAGGCCCTGTCCGGCCAGCTCGATGAGGACGTGCACTTCGAGACCGACATCCAGTCCGCGATCCGCCAGATCAGCGAGCTGAAGGTGCGCGACCTGCGGGATCAGGACCGCCGCAACCTCTCGCAGGTGGCCGAGGAGACCGTGCATCGCGCCCTCGCCCAGAGCGACCTGGCGGGCCTGGGGCCCGACGAGTCCAGCCACTTCGCCGAAGCCCAGAAGTGGCACGTCGAGTTCGTCCAGGACGACACCGAGGACGCCGAGGCCATCCGCGCCCTGCGGGCGGACATCGAGACCGAGGGGCACGGCTCCCTCGTCGCGCGCCTGGTCTCGTCGCTGATGCGCGCGGTGGTCGAGAATCGCCCCGAGCTGCCGCCGCAGGAGGCCATCACCCTGGCGCGCCAGGCGGTTGAAGAGATCTACCGCCGCAACGACGCCGCCGCCCTGGTGCGCATCCTCGACGAGGGCACGCGCCTGATGGAGGAGCCGGGCATCCGCGACGCCCCGCTGGCCGCCCCCGTGCGGGACTTCTACGCCAGCGCCATCTCGGCCCGCCGCGTCGCCCGCGTGCTGCTGACCCTCGACCCCGACTCCGACGCCGACACCGCGGGCCTGCGCCGCCTCGTCGAGCGCCTGCCCGACTCCGTGCTCCAGTCGATCCTCGAAGCCGCGGGTCGGGACAAGGACCAGCGCCGCGCCGACCGCCTGCGCGAGGTGCTGGGTGGCGCGGTGGGGGACCGCGTGGACTCCTGGCTGACCAACGCCATGAAGCAGCCGCCGGACCTCGTCATCCCGACGATCGCCCTCGCCCGCTCGCTGGGCCGTGCCCGGGCGCTGCGTGCGCGCGCGACGCTGCTGAGCCACAACGCCCGACGGGTCCGCATCGAGATCCTTCGCTGGTACGCCGAGACCATGGACCCCGATGAGCTGCGCCTCATCCTGCCGCTGGTCGCCGACGGCAACCGGGACGTGCGCCGCGCGGCCACCGACGTGCTCGTCGCGCACCGGCCCTACGAGGCCGTGAAGTGGCTGCGCAAGCTGGTCTCGGCGCCCTCCTTCAAGCAGCGGGGGCCCGACCTGAAGACCGACATCGCCATCACCTTCGGCCTCGTGGCCCAGGACGGCGCGGTGCAGCCCCTGGAGGACATGCTGGCGCAGAAGCCCGGGCGCGGCGACAAGCAGGGAACGACCACGGTCGAAGCGGCGGCCCGCGGGCTCGCCGCGG
>JAJDAI010000348.1 GCA_029261955.1 Deltaproteobacteria bacterium
GGCGAGGCCCTGGTGAAGCTCGGCATCGCCGAGTGGACCGACGTGGTCGACGCGCTGTCCGCCCAGACGGGCATGCCGACCCTGGGCAAGATCCCGGCTGATTCCGTCGACCTGGACCTGTATCGCGACCTGCCCATCGGCTTCGCGAAGGGCCACCGGGTCATGCCGCTCTGGCCGGCCGACGACGGCAGCATCGCGGTCGCGGTGGGGGACCCCTTCCAGACCTCGCCCATCGACGATCTGCGGGTCCTGTTGGACGCCCGGATCACGCCCTACATCACCTCGCCCGACGCCATCGTCGAAGCGGTCAACCGGGTCTACGACCTGCTGGCGCGCTCGGCCGGCCAGGTCATCGAGGAGATGGAGGACAGCGCCGACAAGGGGCACACCGGCATCGAGGAGATCGAGGACATCGTCGACAGCGACGACGAGGCCCCGATCATCCGCTTCGTGAACTCGCTGCTGACCGAGGCCCTCAAGGAGCGCGCCTCGGACATCCACTTCGAGCCCTTCGAGCGGACCCAGGCGGTGCGGTTCCGCATCGACGGCATCCTCTACAACAAGGTCGAGGTGCCCAAGCGGCTGCAGGCGGCGATCTCGAGTCGCGTGAAGGTCATGGCGCAGCTGGACATCGCCGAGCGTCGCCTGCCCCAGGACGGCCGCATCCGCATCAAGGTCGCCGGCCGGGACGTCGACATCCGTGTTTCGACCGTGCCCGTCGCCCACGGTGAGCGCATCGTCCTCCGTCTGCAGGACCGCAGCGCCGGGCTGCTTGGCCTCGAGCAGGTCGGCATGCCCAAGCAGGCCCGCGAGGAGTGGAGCGAGCTCATCACGCGCCCGCACGGGATCCTGCTGGTCACGGGCCCCACGGGCTCCGGCAAGACGACGACGCTGTACGCGTCCCTGAGCCAGATCAACCGCCCGGACATCAACATCCTGACGGTCGAGGACCCGGTCGAGTTCCAGATGGAGGGCATCGGCCAGATGGCCGTGAACCCGAAGATCAACCTGACCTTCGCCAGCGGCCTGCGCGCCTACCTGCGGCAGGACCCGGACGTCATCCTGGTCGGTGAGATCCGGGACCTGGAGACGGCGGAGATCGCCATCCAGGCCTCGCTGACCGGCCACCTCGTGCTGTCCACGCTGCACACGAACGACGCCGCCACCGCGGTCAACCGGCTCGTGGACATGGGCGTCGAGCCCTTCCTGGTCGCCTCGTCCATCGCCGGCATCCTGGCCCAGCGCCTGGTCCGGCGGCTCTGCCCCACCTGCAAGGAGACGTTCCGCCCCAATCCGGCGGACCTCGAGGAGATGGGCTTCGACGCGTCCGAGGTCCCCGGCGACCTGTACCGGCCGAAGGTCGGCGGCTGCGAGGAATGCCTGCTCACCGGCTACAAGGGCCGGACGGGCATCTACGAGCTGCTGCAGATCACCGAGGGCATCCGGTCCCTGGTCGTGCGGAACCTCAGCTCCTCCGTCATCCGCGATTTCGCCATCAAGGAGGGCATGCAGACCCTTCGGATGGACGGCCTGCGCAAGGTGATCCTGGGGCACACCAGCCTCGAAGAGGTCATGCGCATCACCGCAGACGACGCCGTGTCGGTGATGGAGGAAGCGCAGATCGCTTGATCTGTGCCTGAACACCCATGGCGGTTTACGAATACAAAGGGCTCGACGGCAAAGGCAAGAAGACCGACGGCCTCGTCGACGCGGACTCCGCGAAGGCGGCGCGGCAGAAGCTGCGCAAGCAGGGCGTATTCGTCACGGACATCACCGAGGGCAAGGCGGGCTCCAAGACCCGTTCGGGCGGCAGCGGCAAGAAGAAGGACAAGAAGGGCGGCATCGGGTCCATCGAGATCGATATCGCGAAGTACTTCGAGATCATCGGGGTCGCGGACGTCGCCAACGCGACGCGCCAGCTCTCCGCGCTGCTGGGCGCGGGCATCCCGCTGGTCGAGACCCTCGGCGCGCTCTCCGAGCAGGTCGAGAAGGAAGGCTTCCGCATCATCCTGCGCGAGGTGAAGACCAAGGTGAATGAGGGCTCGAGCCTGGCGGACGCCTTGGAGGACTACCCCAAGGTCTTCACGGGTCTGTACGTCAACATGGTGCGCGCGGGCGAGCAGGCGGGCGCCCTGGACAAGGTGCTGATGCGCCTGGCCGACTACACCGAGGCCCAGGTCGAGCTGCGCGGCAAGGTCGGCGCGGCGCTGACCTACCCCGCGGTGATGATGCTGGTGGCCTTTGGCGTCATCGGCTTCCTGCTGACCTACGTCGTGCCGAAGATCACGAAGGTCTTCCGGGACATGGGCAGCGACCTGCCGATGATCACGAAGATCGTCCTGGCGGTGTCCAACTTCCTCCAGGCCTACTGGTGGCTGGTCATCATCCTCGGGGTGCTCTTCGCCTTCGGATTCCGGCGCTGGTACGGCACCGAGAGCGGCCGCGCGAAGGTGGACCGGGCGCTGCTGAACATGCCCATCTTCGGGAAGATGCTGCGCCTGGTCAGCATCGCCCGCTTCAGCTCGACGCTGGCCACGCTGATGTCGTCGGGCGTGCCCCTGCTGGGCGCCATGGGGATCGTGAAGAAGATCCTCACGAACGTGGTGCTGAGCGAGGCGGTGGCGAACGCGCAGGTGGCGGTCCGCGAGGGCCAACCGATGAATCAGCCGCTCAAGGAGAGCGGCGAGTTCCCCCCGATGGTCGTGCACATGATCGCGGTGGGGGAACGGACGGGCGAGCTGGGTCCGATGCTGGAGCGGGTCGCCCACACCTACGAGAGTCAGGTGAACCGGCGCGTCGAGACGCTCACTGCGTTGCTCGAGCCGCTGATGATCCTCTTCATGGGCGGGATCGTCTTCGTGATCGCGTTGGCGGTGCTCTTGCCCATGCTGCAGATGAACCAGATCGCGGGCGGCTGACCGCGAAAGGAGACTGAGATGAAGCGCGAGATCATTCGGAACATGGTGGTGGAGCAGGGTCGCGGACAGCGCGGCATGACCCTCATCGAGATCATGGTCGTGCTGACCCTGATCGGGCTGCTGACCGCGGTCCTGGCGGCCAACTTCTTCGGCATGGCGGATTCCCAGAAGGTGAAGATCGCCGAGACGCAGATGGAGACCATCAAGGGTCGCATCGACGCGTACAAGCTCGAGTACGGGCGCTACCCCTCGACCTCCGAGGGCCTGAACGCGCTCGTGAGCCCCCCGCCCAACAAGAAGGGCCGCACGCCCGGCGCCTTCCTGGACAACGCCGACCTGCTGGCGGATCCGTGGGGCAACCAGCTGGCCTACTACCAGCCCGGTCGCAACGGCGGGCAGTTCGAGATCGTGAGCCTCGGAGGCGACGGCGCCCCCGGTGGCGAGGCGACCGACGCGGACATCGTCGTCGGCAAGTGACGGATGATGAGGGGCTCCCAGCCGAGAACGAGCAAGTCGGTGTCAGACACCGGGGTGTTCGTTCGTGGTTCGGCGGGGTTCACCCTCATCGAGATGATCGTCGTGATGTCGATCATCTCCGCGCTGCTGCTGGTGATGCTGCCCGTGCTCTCCAGCGTGCTCGGCGTGGACCAGCGCAAGGCCGCGCAGGAGCTGTCGGCCACCCTGCGCTACGTCTACGACGAGTCTGTGGTGCAGAACGCGCCGATGCGCATCGCCTACGACCTGGACCACAACCGGTGGTGGGTCGAGGTGGCCGACGGTCCGGTGCGGATCTTCCGCGACCGGGGTGAGAAGGAAGCCTTCGACGAGTTCCTGGCCGACAAGGCCGAGAGCGACGCCGACGTGGCCGAGAAGTCGGAGCGGGAGCGGCAGAACATCCCGACGATGTCGGAGCTCTTCTCGCAGCTCGGCCCCTCGGACGACGAGGGCGGCGGCGGTGGCGCGGGGATGATGGGCGCGATCTTCGGCGGCGGCGGCATGGCCCCGGGGGCTCGTGGCGGCGAGTACAAGCCGAACGAATTCCACCCGCTGGGCGACGAAGAGGACGACTTCGCGGCGCGCGAGCTGCCCGGTGACGTGCGCTTCTGGGGCGTCTGGACGCCGCAGTCGGGCGACGAGGTCGTCAAGCCGATGGACGAGTACGAGCTGGCCGCGATGCGGGACACGCCGGCCGAAGAGCAGAAGTGGACCGTGGTCTACACCCACATCTTCCCGGGTGGGTACATGGAGGACACGGTGGTCTACCTGTCCAACCCCGAGGGGGACGACATCACGTCGATCGTGGTGGAGCCGCTGACGGGGCGGGTGCGGGTGATCAAGGGGCTGGAGGATCTGCCGGATCTTCGGGATCGGGAGCAGCGATGACTGTTTCTGGAACGCAGAGCCAGCGAGGCTTCACCCTCCTCGAATGCATGATCGCCCTGGCGCTGATCGCCACGGCGCTCGTCATCGTCATCGAGTCCCAGGCCTTTGCCATCAACATGGAAGAGAAGGCCAACCGCATCAACACCGCCTCGATGCTCGCCAGCGACATCATGGTCGACCTGGAGCTGCGGATGATGAAGGAGGGCTTCGGCGAGCTCGAGGTGCGGGAGACCGGCACCTTCAACGACCAGCGCTACGCCGACGCCTACCCCGCCTGGCGCTGGGAGTACGAGGTCGAGAAGGTCGAGCTCGAGGTCCCCAACCTCCCGAACCTGATGAACATGGTCCAGGGAGAGGTCGCCGACGGCGAAGCGCCGCCCAACGAGCTGGCCGCGCTGGAGTCGATGGGCATCGACCTGTCCTTCTTCGGCGAGTACATGGGCAACTTCCTGCGCGAGGCCCGCGTCCGCATCTGCTACCCGGACGGCTACGACAAGTTCGGCGACATCATGGAGAACTGCCTCGAGGTCAGCACCCACCTGGTGAACCCCACCGGCAAGGTCCTGACCGAAGAGGAGCAGCTCCTGCTCGAGGCGCAGGAAGACGCGCAGATTCCCCCGGTGGGCCCATGAACGCCGCCCGGTCCCAGCGGGGCATGACCCTCATGGAGCTGCTGATCGCGACCGCGATCGTCGCCGTGCTGGTGGTGTTCAGCTTCCTGACGATCCGCGGCTCGACCGAGGTCGCCACGGAGACGAACGCGCGCGCCGAGCTGTCCAAGATGGGCCGCAACGCCATCGACCGGATGCGCCAGGAGCTCGGCCAGGCCTTCATCTCGCAGAACCAGACCGAGTACTTCAAGACGATCTTCAAGGCGACGGACCGGGACCCCATCGACGAGGTCTACTTCGTCGCCCGCGGCCACGAGAAGCGCTACGCCGAACTCAAGGAGGCCGACTACGCCGAGTACGGCTACTGGTCCGAGCCCGACATGCACGGCGGCAACTTCCGCACGCTGATGCACCGCGAGGCGCGCATCGTCGACGACGACCCCGAGCGCGGCGGCACGGTGCAGGCCCTGTCGCACTCCGTGCGCGAGCTGAACCTCCGCTACTACGACGAGAAGAAGGAGGAGTGGATCGACGAGTGGGACAGCGAGAGCGCGGACTTCGCGAACCGCGTGCCCGAAGCCGTCGAGATCCGCCTGTCCCTCGAAGACGACCAGGGCCGCGAGGCCACCTTCGTCACGCGCGCCCTGGTGGTGCCATGAAGAAGGTCGGCGTCATCCGCAAGCTGCGCTCGGCCCTGGACACCCCCGTCTTCGGCGGGCCGGCTCCCCGCGATCAGCGAGGCATGGCCTTGCTGCTGGCGCTGGTGCTGATCGTGATGATCACGGCGTTTGTGGCCGAGTTCAACTACTCGGCGCGGGTCAAGATCCTCAGCGCCTCGCACGCTCGGGACGACACGAAGGCCTACTACCTGGCCAAGTCCGGCATCCGCACCTACGGCCTCTTGCTGGTCGTCGGGCGGCAGACGGCGGGCAACCAGCTCGTGCAGTCGATGCTCATGGGCGTGGGGCTCAGCCTCGACGGCGCGGGCATGGTCTGCCGGTCCATCCCGTTCCTGGACACGGGCATGCTCCGCTTCCTGACCGGAGCCGGGGGCTCGATGGGGGACGAGGAGCGCGAGGGCCTGTCGGCCTTCATGGGCGACGACTCCCCCGAAGCGGTCGACGCCGAGGGCCAGCAGCTGCGCGGCGACACCAGCGGCGAGGACGGCGACCTGCCCACCCTGCGCCGCGGGCTGCTGGAGTTCGAAGGCGACTTCAAGGTCGAGTGCTTCGACGACAGCAGCAAGATCGACATCAACGGCTTCGCGAACCCGGCCTGGGCCGGCCTGCAGATCCAGCAGCACCCGGTCGGGCAGCTGCTCTTTGGCCTGCTCGCGCCGCCGGAGTACGACCCGCTCTTCGAGGAGCGCCTGAAGATCGAGCGCTGGGAGCTCATCGGCAACATCAAGGACTGGGTCGACGCCGACAGCGAGCGCAGCGGCTTCTGGGGCGGGGACGAGGACGGCCTCTACGACGGCTACGACCCCCGCTACCGCGCCAAGAACGCCCGCTTCGACAGCGTGGCCGAGGTGCGCATGGTCGAGGGCGTGACGGACGAGGTCTGGGAGACCTTTGGCGACGCCTTCTCCATCCACAGCCAGAGCAACGGCTCGGCGAAGTACAAGATCAACGTCAACAGCGCGCCGCCCTTCATGATCCGGGCGCTGCTGCGGGCCTTCGTCGACCCGAACCTGGTGAACGACCAGGCGCTGGACGTGGCCGTCGCGAAGCTGATGTTCAGCCTCAAGTACCTGCCGGGTCCTGCGAAGAATGCGCGCGACTTCATCGCCCGCCTCAAGACCCCTGAGATCCAGGTCGGGCTGCTCATCCCGCCGGCCATGGAACAGACCCTCGCGTCGCTCATCGCGACCGACTCCCGCGTCTTCCGCCTGGAAGCCACGGGTTACGTGAATGACTCCGCCCGGACCATCACCACGACCGTGCGGATCAACCGCAACGGGGTGCGGTACCTCGAGTGGAAGGAGCTGTAATGCCCAGCTACGTCGTAGGCCTCGACATCGGTCGCACCGCCATCAAGGCGGCGGTGCTTCGCGGTGGACTGCGCGGCTATGAGATCGAGGACTTCCTGAGCCTCGAGATCGCCGAAGGCCCCGCGCCGACGGACACCCAGCCGATGCCCGCCCTCTCCACCGAAGACGTGGACGAAGAGGTCGCCGACGCCTCGGACGAGCTCGACTCGCCCGTGGGCAGCGAGCCCGGGGTGCCCGCCCCGACGCTGCGCCAGGTGAACCCCCGCGTCGCCGAGGCCGTGGCCGAGATCCTGCGCACCATCGGCCAGCCGCAGGCGGCCGTCGTGGCGAGCGCGCCCTCGTCCCGAGCCAGCTCCTGGCTCATCGATCTGCCCTTCAGCGACCCGAAGCGGATCGACCAGACCATCGAGTTCGAGGTCGAGAACTACGTGCCCTGGGACCTCGAGGACGTCGTCCTGGACTACGAGGTGCTCGGCGGCGAAGGCGAAGGCACCCGCGTCCTGGCGGCCATGGTGCCCCGCGAGCGCGTGGCCGATCGGCTCCAGCTGCTCCAGGAGTCCGGCGCGGACCCGAAGCACCTGAGCATCGACGCCCTGGAGCTGGCGCGCCTCGTGCCGGAGTCCGACGAGTCGATCGCCATCGTGGACATCGGCTCGGATCGCACCCTCGTCTGCATCGCGCAGGGCGGAAAGGCCCGCTGGATCCGCAGCATGGACGGCGGCACCGACCTCTTCCCCGAGCTGGTCGAGCCCGAGTCGCTGGTGGAGGACCCGCCCGCGGCCCCGACGCCCACGGCGTTCCTGGGCAAGCTCCGCGCGACCCTGATGGCGGCCGAGGAGACCGGCGCCCCCGAGATCGACGCGGTCTTCCTCTGCGGTGACGGCAGCGGGTACCCGGGCCTGTGCGAGGCGATGGGCGAGGACCTCGGCATCGACGTCGAGATGCTCATCCTGCCGCCGAGCCCGCAGAACCCCGAGTCGGCTCCCCGGCCCGAGGCCGGGCACGCGGTCGCCTACGCCCTGGCGCTGCGCGGCTTCGCCCGCAAGGGGCGCGACGGCGTCACCCTGGACTTCCGCCGCGGCGACTTCGCCTGGAGGGCCGACAGCCGGCTCTACACGCGGCTCGCCTTCGCGGGGGTCGCGGCGCTGGTGCTGCTGGCGGTGCTCTTCGCCGGCAAGCACGTGCTGGAGCTCCGGGATCTCAACAACCGCCTCGAGGCGGCGCGCGGTCAGATCGTCCAGACGGTCCAGGGTGCGTTCCCGACCGTCTCCGAGGCCTCGCTGGGCACGTCGGAGCAAGCCGTCGCGGTCATGCAGGAGCAGGTCAACTCCGTCCAGGGCCGGGTCGACGCGCTCACCGGCTACACCGTGACCCCGCTGTTGGCGCTCAAGGAGATCAGCGAGGCGGTGCCCAAGACCATCGTCGTCGACCTGAACGAGTTCCTGGTCAACGAGGAGATGGTTCGCGTGCGCGGCACCACCGACAGCTTCGGCTCGGTGGACCAGATCGAGGCCCGC
>JAJDAI010000349.1 GCA_029261955.1 Deltaproteobacteria bacterium
CGTGCTGGACGGCGACGCGCCGGACAACCTGACCGCCGTGCTGTGGCAGGTCCCCGAGGACGCGGCCCCCACGAAGGACCGCGAGACCGTCACCAACTCGATGCGCTCCGTCTCGGTCGAAGACGTCGAGAAGAAGCTGGCTGCGAAGGTCCGCTCCGAGATGGGCCTGGGGCCCGGGCCCGACGACGAGCCTGCGTCCGAGTCGGTCGCTCCCTCCTCGAGTCTCAAGCTCCCCCTGATGATCGCGATCGCCCTCATCGTGGCCGTCGTGCTCTTCCGCTCGCGCGGCGAGGAGGAGCCCCCGCCGCCGCCTGCGCCGGTGGAGGACGACGCCGAGCTGCCCGACGAGGCCTCCTCGGAGCCCCTCGGCGCGGAGCCGAGCTTCGACTTCGCCACGACGGGCCCCTACTGGGATGCCCTCTCGGGTGAGGAGCGCGGCGCGGTGTTCGGTGAGCTCGCCCTGGTCCAGGCCGGGCTCCAGACGCCCTTCGTGCAGCTCCGCTGGCCGGTGGCTGCCGACGGCATGGACTACGAGATGAGCGGCTGGAAGGCCGCGGGCTCGGTGGGCAGCGAGGCGGTCGCCCGCGCCTGGGCCGCGCGGAACCGCATCCTGGCGCAGCGCGGCACGCTCGCGCAGCAGACCGGGGTCGACGAGCTGCTCCGCCAGGCCGCCTGCGCGCGCGTCGAGGTGGACTGGCCGCGCGGCGACACGCTCGATCCGGGCGAGGCGCTGGAGCTGATGACCTGGCTGTCGGCCTGCCTGCCCGAGGGCAGCGACGCCGAAGTGACCGTGCACCTGGGCGGCTGGCCGACCCGGGGCTGGAGCTCCTCGGACCTCAACGCCGTGCGCTTCCTGGCGCTGAAGCCCGAAGGCGGCACGCAGCTGGCGGACTACGCGGCCGCGGAGAGCCCGCGGATCCTGGAGCTGGGGCTGCTGGCCCGCGCGCTCCAGCAGCCCGGGGCCGAAGGCATGGAGGTGACCCTGGAGGTCATCCAGCCGCTGCGGGATCTGCCCGACGGCGCGACGCCGGCCGAAGGAAGCCTGCTGGCCGAAGGCCGCGCGGTGGAGCTCACGAGCCTGCTGCGCAGCGTGGCGAGCGACACCGTGACGCTCCGCGGGGTCGGGCGCGTGTCCGACGACCTGACCGCGGTCTTCGGGGTGGCCGAGCCGACCGGGGACGAGGGCATCCTGCTGGACGACTTCAACCGCCGCCTCGACGTGCGGATCCGGCGCACGCCGGCCGAAGGGGCAGGGGACCTGGAGCCCGATCTCGAGGAGCAGCCCGAAGCCGAGGCGACGCCCGAGGCCGCCGAGCCGAGCCCCGAGCCTGCGGCTGAGGAAGCCCCCGCCGAGCCGACGCCCGAAGCGACGCCCGCCGAGCCGACGCCCGAAGCAGCGCCCGCCGAGCCGGTCAACGAGCCGCCCGGCGAGGTCGAGGTCGAGGCGACGCCCGAGCCCGAAGCGACTCCCGCGCCCGGCTGATTCCGCAGATCCCCATTCCAGGGGAAATGAATCCCCCCCTCGCGGGGTATGAAGGCCACTCCATGGGCGCCCACCCCGATCCGGAGGTTCCAGGGACCTCCTCCGGTTCGCTGTACGCAGGACTGGTTCGCCGGCCCGTTGCGACGGTGATGGCGTGCCTGGCGGCCGTCGTCTTCGGCTGGGTGTCCTACAACAACCTCCCGCTCAACCTGATGCCGGACCTCGACTACCCCACCCTGACGGTGCGGACCGAGTTCCCCGGCGCGGCGCCGGCCGAGGTGGAGACCCAGGTCTCCCGCCCCATCGAAGAGGCGCTGTCCACCGTCCCGGGCCTCGTGACCCTGGAGAGCATCAGCCGCGCCGGCGTCAGCGACGTGGTCCTGGAGTTCGCCTGGGACGCGGAGATGTCCGACGTGTCCCAGGGCGTGCGCGAGCGGCTCGGCCTGCTCGACCTGCCCGACGAGGTGCGGCGCCCGCTGGTCCTTCGCTACGACCCGAACCTCGACCCGGTCCTGCGCCTGGCGCTCGCCGGGGGCGACGGCACCGACCTGGAGCGCGACCTCGTGGCGCTGCGCCGCATCGCGGACGAGGAGGTGCGGCGTTCGCTCGAGACCCTGCCCGGCGTCGCGGCGGTGAAGGTGCGCGGCGGCCTGGAGCGCGAGATCTCGGTGCAGGTGGACGAAGGCGTGCTGCACGCCCGCGGTCTGACGCTGCAGAACCTGGTCGACCGGCTCGCCTCGGAGAACGTGAACCTGGCCGGCGGCTCCCTCATCGAGGGGCAGACCGAGTACCTCATCCGCACCTTGAACGAGTTCCGCGGGCCCTCGGAGATCGAGGAGCTGCTGCTCGTCGGGCCCGACGGCCGCCTCTCGCGGGTCGCGGACGTGGCCAGCGTCCAGGTGCGCAGCAAGGAGCGCGAGGTCGTGGGGCGCAGCGGCGGGCGCGAGGCGGTCGAGATCGCCGTCTACCGCGAGGCCGACGCGAACATCGTGGCCGTCTCCCAGGCGGTCATGGACCGCGTCTTCGGCAGCGACGAGCAGCGCGCTTTCGTGGAGCTGAAGGCGAAGGAGAAGGCCGCGGCCGAGAAGGGCCTGACCCTCGACGGAAAGCCCCTGCCGAAGGCGAAGAAGGCGAAGAAGGGCAAGAAGGGCAAGGACGGCAAGGCGAAGAAGGGCAAGCGCAAGAAGCGCCCCCGGAAGGGCCGGCTG
>JAJDAI010000350.1 GCA_029261955.1 Deltaproteobacteria bacterium
CGAGCGTTCCGGTGAAGAAGGCAAGGAGGCGAGCCGAGGTCGGGTTCGGTCCCGAGGGCTTCGAGCTACTCGGGGAGATCGCCACGACCGATGGCGCGAACGCGGAGTGGTTCGCCGACCGGCGGGTCATCTACCGGGACCAGGTGCGTCTGCCTCTGGCCGCCCTCGTCGAGCGTGTGGCGCGCGAGGTCATCCAGCCGGTCGTCAACGACGGCAGCCTGCTGGGTGAGGACACCGTGGTCGTCGAGACGAAGCGAGTGCTCGCACGCATCAATGCCCAGAGTCCCCGCGCCAACGGCTCGATGTACTACCCGTACCTCTGGGGGGCCTTCTTCCCCACATCGCAGTTGAGGCGTCAGACGGCGTCCCAGTTGTTCCTCACCGTTCACCCCGACGGGGTGGACGTTGGGCTCGCGCTGGACTCCGGTCCGTCAGAAGCCCGGCAGCGCTTTGAGACGTGTGTCTCCGGCGGTGAAGTGGCTGAGCGGCTCGAACACTGGCTTGCGACGGACGGCAGCATCCTGGAGCTGCGGAGGTTCTCGCTCGACGGCGGACCTTCCATCGAGTCCACCTCCATCGACTCGGTCGAAGACCTGAAGGCCATCTCGTCGGCGGAGGGCGGCTGGGCTCTTGTCTTCCGGCTCTCGGCGGCCGAGGCGCGAGAGAAGGACGTCGGTGACGCGGTGGAGCGCGCTACCCGTGCCCTCCTCCCTTTCTTCCTGCTCGGCCTTACCGACGAGCCATCGACCCTTCTTGATCGGCTCGGACTCCCGGGGCTCGGGTCGGAAGAGGAACCGGACGAGGCTGATAAGGAAGAAGCGCAGCAGATCGGGTACTCGCTGGACCAGCTCCAGGCCGACACTCACCTCGAGAAGGCCTGGCTGCAGGAGGTAGCGCTTGCCGCGACCTTCGACGGCAAGCGGCGCGGCGCCCCCGGCCAGATTGTGCTGTACGGGCCGCCCGGGACCGGCAAGACCTTCCTTGCCGAACAGGTCGCACTGCATCTGGTCGACGGGGACCCGAAGCGCGTGGAGGTGGTCCAGCTCCATCCAGCGTTCTCGTACGAGCACCTGATCGAGGGCTACCGCCCGCGGGAACAGGACGGAGCGCTGCTGTTCCGAATCGAGGACGGCATCCTCCCGAAGCTTCTCGCCCGCATCAGGCAAAGCGGCAAGCGGCACGTCCTCGTCCTCGACGAGATGAACCGAGGTGATCTCCCCCAGATCCTCGGTGAGCTCATGTACCTGCTGTCGCGTCGTGGGACCGGCGCGGAGGTCCAACTGGCTCGCTCCGGCAAGCCGCTCTCACTGCCTGATCGCCTGTCGATCATCGGGACGATGAACACCGCCGATCGGTCGATCGCCCATGTCGACTTCGCGCTCCGTCGCAGGTTCCGGTTCTTCCGCGTCCAACCCTCGGCGAAGGTCATCGAGTCGTTGGTCGGACAGCAGGTTGGCCCTGACTGGGCAGCCTCCTTGTCCTCGCTCCTGTCGGAGACGAACGAGCGACTCTCGCGTTGTGGACGAGGCTTCGAGATCGGCCACTCCTACTTCCTCGAGGTCGACGATGAGCAAGCCCTGCAAGAGGTGTGGGACCGCGAGATCCTCCCCAGCATTGAGGACTGGCTCGACTTCGATCCCGTGGCGATGCGGCCGTTCAGCTGGGAGAACACACGCAAGCGGCTCCGCCATGCGATCGCCGTCCGGGCTGGTGAAGAGGATGCGGTCATCGAACCGGATCTCGAGGACGACGAGTCGTGACCCGTTGGGACCTCGATGCGCACGCCGCCAAAGAGGTCGACGCCTCGCCGGAGCTGGTCGCCGCGGCCCTCGCGATGCCACGATTGCTGCGGGTCGATCGCATGATTGAGGGCAAGGCGCGGGTGGTCACTACCGGGACCGTGGGCACGCGGGTCGAAGGGCCCCTGCGCGTCGTTGTTCATCCTCGCCACCTGTCTCGCCCGGTTGCCCTCGGTTTGGTGGTCGGTGGGGTCGACCTCGCCCTGACCGCGCTACCGGCGGACGCCGACGAGGACGACGAGCTGCTGCGCGTGGTGTCAATCGCACTCTTGGGATCACTCCAGCAACTGCTGCGTCAGGGAGTGCGGCGGGAGTACGTGACCCGCACCGCAAGGGTCGAGAACATCCGCGGCGAGATCGACCTCGAGCGGTGGCACGGACCGAACAGCCCCGACGGCGGGTTGACACCCTGGTGCCAGTTCCGCGACCGCACCATTGACCTGCCGGAGCACCGGCTGATCCGAGCGGCTCTTCGTGCCTTGGCCCGGTCGACGGCGCTGGACCGACCTCTGCGACTTCGCGCTGCTGCGATGGACGAGCGTTTCGACGGAGTCTCCACGATCGCTCCGAGCCGACAAACGTGGTCGCGGCTTCGTTCGACGGGGCTCTTCCGCGCCTACGCAGACCCCCTCGCTCTCGCTGTGATCGTTCTGGAGGGCCTCACCGGCGATGGCGATGTGGGGGACGCGGGCCGAGGGTTCTTGCTCGACCTCGACCGGCTTTTCGAGAGGTGGCTGGCTCGGGAACTGAGTCTCGTTGCGCCGCCCGGTTGGTACGTCTCGGCTCAGGAGACGGTGCGGATCTCAGCCCCGCCGGTCACTCGCTACCTCGATGTGGGAGTGCGCGACGAGCAGGGTCGCCTGCGGATGATCCTGGACGCGAAGAACAAGGCGTTCGTCGGCCGGAAGCCGCCGCGCGACGACGTCCACCAGATGGTGACGTACATGAGCACGCTGGAGTGTTCCGAGGGGGCGCTCGTCGGGATCGGCGGCCAAGCGCAGGGACCGAGCAATACGGTCTACCGTCTGCAGGGAGGTGTTGGTCGGTTGCAGGTTGTTGCGCTCCCTGGGAAGGGCACCATCGACGATCTTCGTGCCGGGCTGAAGATCTGGCTGAAGTCGGAGGCAGCATGGAGTCCGAACGTCATGCCGAAGCGAGTACCGGAGGTCGCATGAGGCACCGACCACGATCGATGGACCCATCCTGCGGCAAGCGCAGCGAGGGGCGTCGCGATCAAGGACGGGCTTTCTGCAATCGGCCGCTGGCGGGGAGACGCGCCGAGCCCCATTGCCGGGGAGGGGTCACACGAGTGGCGGAACCCCGACGACGTCGTGACGAACGGCCAGTTGACCGTCCGTGTCCGGGAGTGTCCGACCAGTCGGACACTCCCGGACACTTCCCGGACACGCGACCGTATCGATTCGATGAACAGCGGCGATCCGGTGGCCTGGCTCGGTCCTTGCTCGGCCTTCGAGGATGCCCAGCGTCAATTCATCAGCCTCGGCGAACTCCGGTGAGAGAGGAACCCCGGTTTCCTCAGCTAGTCTGGAGTCGAATCTAATGGCAGCTCTTGAGACGATCAGTGTGCAGGGCTTTAGGTCGATCGAAGCGATCGAGGGGCTAGAGCTGAAGCTCCTCAACGTGCTGATCGGAGCCAACGGGGCGGGTAAGTCGAACTTCGTCGAGGTCTTCGCGTTCCTGCAAGCAGTCCGAGAGGGACACCTTGTCGACTACGTCGCACGCGCGGGCGGCGCGGACCGGGTCCTTCACTTCGGGTCGCGAACCACGCCGCAGCTCAAGATCCACCTGGTATTTGCCGGAGAAGTGAACCAGTACGAACTCGTACTGGAGCCGACCGACGAGGACGGCCTGTACCCGAGCAGAGAGAAGGCCTACTTCTGGGACAAGTCGAACTACGAGCGGCCTTACGGGGAATCGCTCACGCCGCTCCGCGGCGAGGCTGGCATTAGCCGCCCGGCGCAGGGTATCCCGACGTACGTGAGGGGCCATCTAAAGCGATGGCGGCTCTACCACTTCCAGGACACGAGCTCCGCTTCCCCCATGAAGCGCAGCGCCGACGTTGCCGACAATCGCTTCCTGCGTGAGGACGGCTCGAACCTGGCGGCGTTCCTGTACCGACTGCGGGCGACCAACCCTGGCGAGTATGGGCTGATCAAGAACTCGATTCGGCGTGTCGCCCCATTCTTCGAGGACTTCTCTCTGGAACCGTCGGCTCTCAATGAAGAGAAGATCAAACTGGAGTGGAAGCACCAGGGAACGGAGGC
>JAJDAI010000036.1 GCA_029261955.1 Deltaproteobacteria bacterium
GAGGACGACGACGCCGAGCCGCTGTCCGGCGCGACGATCGCGGAGTTCGGGACTGCGAACACGACCTCCACCGACGCCGACGGCGTCTTCCTGCTCGAGATGCAGAGCTTCGCGCCCGCGCAGGTGACGGCGACCTCGGGCGGCGACCTCGCGGCGTCCATGGCCTTCGATGAGATCGGCTACGTGACCCTGCGCGAGCCCGTGCAGATCCTGCTCGAGTCCCCGGACGCGCGCGACGAGGTCCACGAGGAGGTCTTCGGCGAGCCCATGGACCCGGCGCTCGGCACGCTGCTGGTGTTCTTCCTGGTCGCCCAGGAGCACGGAGGCGGCGGCGGCAACGGCGTCACGGCGCTGCCCGCCCCGGGCCTGGGACCCATGGGCTTCGACCTGCAGGAGGACCCGGTCGCCGGCAACGTCGTGCCCGAAGGCAGCTTCGAGCCGATCATCCAGTACGGACAGGTCGTCACGGGCCCGGTGGTGCTGAGCTACCTGCCGGCCCCTGGGCTGGAGTGCTTCGGGCCCGAGATCGTCCAGATCCAGCCCGGCATCGACACGACCGCGGTGGTGGTCTGCGTGCCCGAGGGCCTGCTCGAGACCCCGACGGGGGACGACGACGACGACTCCGCTGACGACGACGACTCCGGCCGCTGACGGGAGCGTGCAGTTCTCAGGCGCCGAGGCGCTCCGCGAGGCCGGCGGCGGCGCGGGTTGCCATGGCCATGATCGTGACCTGCGGGTTCACGCCGAGTGACGAGGGCACGGTGGAGCCGTCCGCGACGTAGAGGTTCTCGGTGCCGAAGACCTTGTGGTCGAAGTCGACGACGCCCTCGTCCTCGTTGGCGGCCATGCGGTTGCTGCCCAGGGGGTGGCAGGCGACGCTCGTGAGGTCCCAGGGCTTCAGGGGCCGGGTCGCCAGGGCGCGGGCCTCGTCGATCGTCCGCACCACGCCGACGTCGCCGATGCAGGCCATGATCTCGTGCCCGCCGCCGCGCAGGAGCATCTCCGCCATGGTCGCCGAGCCCTTCTGGAAGAGCTCCAGCACGTCCGGCGTGAGGTTGTAGTGCACCAGCGGGCGGCCGCCGGGGCCCCGCATCACACGCCCCACGCTGCGGTCGCGCACCATGAAGCCGTACTGGCCGACGCGCTTCTGGTCGTCCATCCACTCGGTGAGCAGCTCGGCGTCGATGGGGGTCAGCCCGCCCGCCATCTGGGGCGGCAGGTAGAAGCCCTCGAAGCGGATGCGCGGGTCCACCAGGCCCGTGACGCCGTAGCTCTGCGGGATGGCGTTCCAGCCGTTCATGTCCTCGTGGGTGCGCACGAACATGCCCAGGGCGGGGTGGATGCTGAGGTTGCGGCCGATCTGCGGCAGGCGGATGCCGTTGTCCCGCAGCATCAACGGGGAGTTGAGTGAGCCGCAGGCCACGACGATGGCGCGGGCCTTGATGCGCAGCACCCGGCGCTCGCCGGACTCGCTGAAGCCGCGGGCTTCCACCGCGACCGCTCGGCGTCCGCGCATGTGGATGCGGGTGACCGGCATGCCCGTGAAGAGCGAGGCGCCGGCTCTCAAGGCCCGCGGGACGTAGGACACGTTGGTGGAGCGCTTGGCGTCCGTGGGGCAGCCGACCGGGCAGACGCCCTGGCCGTCGCAGCCCGGCGCGTTGCGGGGCAGGGGGTGGTGCTCGCCGCCCAGCTCCTCGGCGCCGCGGGCGACGACGTCGGCGATCTTGCCGAGCACGGCGGTGTCGCCGGGCTCGATCTGCAGCTCGTCCTCGACCGCGCGGAACCAGCGGTCGAAGCCCTGGCCGCTGAACTCCGAGGGGAAACCCCGCTCGCGCCACTCGGCCATCACGGCGTCGGGCGTGCGGAAGCAGGTGCCGGAGTTGATGGTCGTCGTGCCGCCCACGACCTTGCCGAGGGGGATGCTGATGACGGTGTTGCCCACCGAGAAGGTCATGCCCGCGTCGCGGTAGAAGCGCTGCAGCCTCTGCGTGAGCGGCCCGCTGAAGTCCTTGCGTCCGCGGAATTGGCCCTCCTCCAAGAGGGCGACGCCGAGGCCTCGCTCGGCCAGCTCCGCGGCCATGACCCCGCCGCCGGCGCCGG
Source organism: Deltaproteobacteria bacterium (assembly GCA_029261955.1). Taxonomy (GTDB): domain Bacteria; phylum Myxococcota_A; class UBA796; order UBA9615; family UBA9615; genus CALCXL01. The sequence continues at coordinate 2,101 of JAJDAI010000036.1, forward strand.
TGCCGATGATGACGACGTCGGCCTCCAGGTCGGTGCGGGGCTCCAGCCCGTCGGGCGTGCAGACATTGGCCATCCACGGTGCGTCGGGCTCGCGCACGGGGTTGTCGTAGGTGCGCACGCCGATGGCGTCGAGGTAGTCGCGCCGGGCGAAGTGCCCCGTCTTGATGGGCATGCCGAGCAGCAGGAGCAGCCCGCGTCCGCCGGCGCCCAGCCCACCGATCCAGGACACAACGGTGCGTCGCCTGGTCACATCCAGGGACTCGAAGCGCCGGCCGGTGCGCAGCCGCGACGCGGCCCCCAGCGCCTTCAGCGCCATGCGGAACATGCCCTGGGTCGCCGAGGGCATGCCGCCCAAGACGGCCATCGCGCCCTCCATGGATTCGTCGTTCACCGCGGGCACGTGCGTTCCCGCCACCAGGACCGCCTCGGCGTAGGCACGTGCTCGGATCAGCTCCTTCTCATCGAGCGGGCAGATCGCCGCCTCGCCCATGGGCGTCTGGCCCAGGTCCATCCCCCGAACCGAGCTGCCCGGCCGCCACGACGTCGCCAGGGACGGCAGATCGTTCAGGTCGAAGCGCAGATCGCCCGTCGCGAGCAGCTCATCGCCCCGCCGCAGCTCGCTGTGCAGCGTCGTCGCGGTGCGGAAGGGGGCCGTCGGGTCCAGGTTCTTGCGGCCGACGAAGCTGTGCAGGCGCTCATCCTCGTCCACGAAGGTGAAGTCGTAGGCCATGCCCTTCGGCGAGAGCCCGAAGCTGCCCTCCAAGACGGCGTCCTCAGCCCAGGGCCTGGCCCGCACGACGCCGGTCATCCGCGCCGTGCCGGTGCGCAGGAAGCGCAGGGTGTTCGCGGCCTCGATCTTCACGTCGAAGTCGACGACGTGCGTCGCTCCATCGGGGTCGACCATCGGGCCGCGCATGGTCTCGAAGAAGTGCAGGCCCATGTCAGACGACCTCCCCGAGCCGCGCATCGGGCTCGGAACGCAGGAATTCCAGGGCGCCGCCGTGTTCGGAGCGGCAGGCGAAGGCGTCGTCGCCGACGGGGGCCACGCGCAGGGTCACGCGGCTGAGCTTGCTGTTCATGCAGTAGGAGAGGCGGCCGTCGGGGTTGAGGTAGCCCAGGCAGGCCATCTCGGCGGGGTCGGCCTGCATGCTCAGCACGGCCGATCCGTCCTTGCCCCGCATGCGCAGGGTCCAGCTCATGTCGTCGATGGCGAGGTCCTGGTTCCAGGTGTCGACGATGCGGTCGAAGCGCCAGCGCTGGGCCCCCCGCCGGATCACCAGCGTCGACAACAACGGCGTCAGCAGGCCTCCGATGCGCAGCTTCGCGGACACGGCCTCCACCAGCACCGCGGGCCCGTCTGATCCTTCGAACACGCACTGCCCCCAGGCGTACTCCTCGGCGTGCTCGCGGCCCCAGTTGTGGCCCTGCATGCCGGTCCAGTTCTGGACGGGGATGGTGTGCTCACCCCGCTTGATGGAGCCGTCGAAGACGAGGGAGGGCTGCGGCGTGATCGCCTTGCTGCGCGGCAGCGGGCCGGCGAGCAGGAGGCGGGTGGGCAGGAGGCAGAGCGGCTCGGTCATGGGGCCGGGGCTCGGCCGCAGCTGCAGGTCCCAGCTCAGCTCGTCGGTGGAGCCGGTCAGGCGGCCGGGCAGCTGCAGGTCGAAGTGCGCGCCCGCGAGCTGGATGGAGCCGTCGAAGCGCGCCTTGCCCAGCGGCACCGTCGTGCGCCGCCCGGTGACCTGCTCGCCCTCGAAGACGATGCACCAGAGGTCGGCCTGGGCCTCCCCGGTCAGGGGGACCAGCACCGTCGCCTTGAGCCAGATCGCCAGGCGCTCCGTCGGGTGGTTGGCCCGCCAGAACCAGGACTCGACGTGGCCTTGCACGCCGGGAAAGCGCGGGGCGTTGTCGGGGGGCAGCGGGGCGCGGAGGCGGGTCAGCAGCGGCATCACCATCGGGGGGCCTCGGCGAACAGGCGGGCGGCATGGCGGCTCATGCGGGCCAGCGCGCGCGCGCGGGTGGGCAGGCTCTCGGCGGCGACGGCGCGCACGAACTGGCGGAAGACGCGCCGCTGTTCGGGGCCGTAGGGGTACCACCAGGGCTTCTTGATCTCGGCGGTGCGGCCGCGCTCGACGACCTGGATCCAGGTGGTCTCGAGCAGGCCCTCGGCGCCGTGGCTGCGTCCGAAGCCGGAGTCGCCCACGCCGCCCCAGGGCAGCTCCGCGTGGCCGTAGAGCGTGGCGCCGACGTCGTTGACCGACACGAGGCCGCAGCGCAGGCGCTCGGCGATCGATGTCGCCCGCTCCACGTCCCGTGAGAAGACGCTCGCGGTCAGGCCGTAGGGCGTGGAGTCGTGCAGCTGCACCGCCTCGTCTTCGTCCGCGAAGGGCAGCAGGGCGACGAGGGGACCGAAGCTCTCCTCGTTCCAGACGGCGGACTCGCGGGTGCCCTCCCCGGAGACCAGGGTCGGGGACAGCGTGCCCGGGCGCAGCCAGCTGCCTCCGTGCAGATCCAGGCCGCGCTCCTGCGCGTCCGCGAGGTGGGCACGCCAGACATCCGCCTGCCGACCGAGCGTCGCGTGGCCCAGGTCCGAGGGCGCGATGCGCTCCAGCTTGTCCTGCAGCCGCTGTCGGAACTCGTCGGCCACCGAGGCATGCACGAGCAGCCGCTCCACCGAGGCGCAGACCTGGCCGGTGTTGCAGGTCGCACCCCAGGCGGCGGCTGAGGAGGCCAGCTCGAGGTCCGCGTCCTCCAGCACGAGCATGGCGTCGACGCCGCCGAGCTCCAGGGAGACGGGGATGGGGTGCGCCGAAGCCGCGGCCATCACCCGGCGGCCGGTGGGCACGGAGCCGGTGAAGAAGACCTTGTCGGGGCGGGCTTCGATGAGGGCCGCGCCGGTCGCGCCGTCGCCCTGCACGATCGTGAAGAGGTCCTGCGGGAGGTCGCAGACGGCGAGCAGCTCCGCGATGACCGCCCCGACGCGCGGGGTGACCTCGCTGGGCTTGAGCACGACGGCGTTGCCACCGAGCAGCGCCGCCGTCACCTGCGCGAAGGGGATGGCCAGGGGCAGGTTCCAGGGGGATACGACGAGCACGACGCCGTGGGCGCGGCGGTGCAGCGTCGCGGTGCGGATGGGCATCCAGGGCAGGGCGCGCTTCTCGGGGGCCAGCAGCCGCGGCCCGTTCTCGCAGAGCCAGCGGACGTGGGACACCGAGGGCAGGACCTCGTGGGCGATGGCCTCGACCTCGGGCTTGCCGTTCTCGTCGGCGATGAGCGCGGCCAGCTCGTCGGTTCGGCGGTCGAGCTCGGCCAGCAGGCGCCTCAGTCGCGCCGCGCGGTTGGTCACCGACTGCTGCTGCCACCTCGCCGACGCGGCGCGGGCGCGGGCGAACAAGGCGCGGTGATCCTCGGCCGCGTTCGCGGCCTGCAGCTCGAGCGCGGCGCTCACAGCGCACCCCCGGGCAGCACGGAGCGGCCGTAGGCCTCCATGGCGGCGCGAGCCCCCTCCACATCCCCCGCCGCCACCGCGTCGACGGCGGCCTGGTGCAGCGTCGTGTCGAAGGGCTCGGCCGCGTAGAGCGCGGAGAAGAGCGCGGCGTTCTGCATGTAGACCTGCCGCACGGCGTTGGCGAGCAGCGAGGCGACGCCGTTGTCGGTCAGCCGCACCAGCTCCTCGTAGAAGGCGAAGTCCAGCGTCTGCCGTTCGCTCGGCTCGCTCGCTTCCCGCAGCGCCTCCAGGGCTTCCTTCAGCGGCTCGACGGCCTCGGGGCCGCCGTTCCGCGCCGCCCGGGAGCCCGTCCAGCCCAGCAGCCCGACCCGCAGGTCCAGCAGATCCATCAGCATCTTGGGATCCAGGGCGCCGCCCGGAGCCAGCAGGAAGGGCAGCAGCTGCAGCCCCGCGCTGGCCAGGAAGTCGCGCACGCGGGTGCCTCCGCCGTGGCGCACCTCGACGAGTCCCCAGGACTCCAGCTTGTGGATGGCCTCGCGCACGCTGGAGCGGTTCACCTCGAAGGTTCCGGCCAGCTCGCGCTCGCTCGGCAGGGTGTCGCCGGGGTTGTAGGAGCCGCCCAGGATCGCGTCCCGGATGGTGCCTGCGACCTGCTCGGCTACCTTCAAACGCTTGACGGGGGAGAAGTTCATGATTTGTCCGCTGACCGGGTGATCGGGTGGTCCGACCAGTGAGTAGCACGGCCTCCGCCCGGGATCCAGGAGGAACCGAGTCGCGTGGGGTGGGGCCCTGCAGCGGGTCCGTCCGGACCGTGGCCCCCGGAGGGCCGACGAGCCGCGGCCGGCGGGCTACAGTCGGAGCGAGGGCCGGGTCACGCGGCGCGGGGAAACAGGGGGAGCGAGCCGAACATGCCATCCGGGTTTGCGGTGGGCGGGCGAGTCTGGGCGGTCTTGACCGCGGTGCTCGCGATCGTGTGGGTGGCGGGGGTCAGCGCCCACGCGCGCTGGGCCGATCGCGAGGCCGATCGCGTCGCCGCCACCTGGGCCGAGTCCCTCGCGGGGCACGCCTGGGACACCGCCTACGACGCCTGCGAGGCCGAACTCTCCCGCCTCGTCGTCCTGCGGCTCTACACGCGCGTCCAGATCATCGACGACCAGGCCGGCGAGGTCGCGGCGGACGCCGGCCAGCTCCACTCCTTCCCCCTGCTGCGTTCGCTGCGGCTGGTGCGCGTGGTCGCCACCGACCAGCCCATGGTGTGGCGCGGCCAGACCTTCGGCCGGGTGCACTTCGAGCGGGAGGACTCCAACCGCCTGGTCTACGCCGCCTGGGCCGCCGTTCTGGCGCTGCTGTCGGCGCTGCTGCGCTTCATCCTGCTGTCCGCGCACCGGCAGCACCTGCTCGCCCGCCTCCAGCTGGGCGAGGAGCGCACGGTGCGGATCCAGGCGCAGGCCCGGGCCGACGAGCGTGAGCGACAGCTCCGTGAGGCCCGCCGCCTGGAGTCCCTGGGGCACCTCGCGGGCGGCATCGCGCACGACTTCAACAACCTGCTCACGGTGATCATCGGCGCCGCGGACATGCTGCTCGTGGAGATGGACTCCGACGAGAGCCGGCTCGAACTCCAGACCCTGCTCGACGCGGCGGAGCGCGCGGCGGACATGACGCGGCAGCTCCTGGCCTTCGGGCGACGGCAGCCCGGCGAGGCCAACGCGGTGTCGCTCAACGACGTCGTGCGGTCCATGGGCTCGATGCTGGAGCCGCTGCTCGGCGAGGGCATCCAGCTGCAGACCGAGCTGTCGCGGGAGGCGGCGGTGGTGCTGGTGGACCCGGCCCGCCTGGAGCAGATCGTCCTGAACCTGGTCGTGAACGCGCGGGACGCCCTCGGCGACAGCGGCACCATCGTCGTGCGCTCCCTGGTGGAGCTGGACGGCGCGCGGGCCGCGCTGGAGGTCGAGGACGACGGCCACGGCATGGACGAGGAGACGCGCGCCCGCATCTTCGAGCCCTTCTTCACCACGAAACCCGAAGGCTCGGGCACCGGCCTGGGCCTGGCGACGGTCTGGGGCGCCGTGAAGCAGTCCGGCGGCTTCGTCGAGGTGCGCAGCGCGCCGGGGGAGGGGACCTGCTTCCGCCTGACCTGGCCGCAGGCGGAGCCCGGCGAGGTGAGCATCCACGACGTCGAGCTGCTGCGGGCGGTGATCCTGCCCGAGGGCACCCGGATCCTGCTGGCGGAGGATCAGCCGCTGGTGCGTCAGACGGCGGCGTCGATCCTGGAGCGAGCCGGGGCCGAGGTCGTCGCCGTGGCCAGCGCGCCCGCCGCGCATGACGCCGCGGAGTCGGGTGAGTTCACGGTCCTCGTCGCCGACGTGCACCTGCACGGCCACGACGGTCGGGAGCTGGCACGCGAGCTGCGGGCGCGGCAGCCGAACCTGGGCGTGGTGATGGTGTCCGGGGCCGCGCGGGTCGACATCACGCAGGAGCGGGCGGTCTTCCTGCCCAAGCCCGTCAGCGCGGCGGCGCTTCAGCAGGCGGTTCAGAAGGACCTGCCGGGCTGAGCAGCGCCTCCAGGCGGTGCTTCGCGAAGAGGCTCGCCAGGGTCCCGTCGGCCTGCATGGCGTCCAGCGCGCGATCGAAGTCCTCACAGAGCGCCCGCCCGCCGTCCTGCTTCAGCGGGAACATGAAGTGCAGGTCGCGCTGCGCGAGGTCCGGCCCGAGGTCCACGATCTCCTGCGCCCGCTCGGCCAGCTCGCCGCGCAGGTGGTGCGCCGCGACGTAGCGATCGATGAAGACGAGGTCGATGCGCCCCAGCAGCAGCTTCCGCAGGTTGTGCAGGTCGTCCGGAGCCGCGTCCTTGACCCAGCGGGGGTCTTCGTCGATCTCGGGGGTGTTCAGGTAGCCCCGCACCACGCCCAGGCGCTTGTCGCGCAGGTCCTCGAGGGACGTCCACCCCAGGCCGTCGGACCGCCGGGCGACGAGGCCGACGGTGCCCCCCGGGACCGGTCGCGAGAAGTGGTAGTCCGCCTCACGTCCGACGCTTCGGTGGACCGGCATGACCGCGTCGAAGCGCCCCCGCTCCGCCCCGAGCAGCGCGCGGTTCCAGGGGAGGATGCTCAGCTCCAGCGTGCGGTTGATGCGGCGCGCGCCCTCGCGTGCGAGCTCGGCCCAGAGGCCCTGCTCCGGAAGGTCCCGGCCGACGTAGGGCGGCCACTCCAGCGTCGCGATCCGGAGCACCGGCGCCTCGGCTCGGCTCGGGAGGGCCAGCGCGAGGAGGGCGGCGCAGAACAGCAGGGGGACGAGGCGGCGCAGATGGCGAGTGTAGACCGGTCGCCCGCTGGGCAAGCTCCGTTCGCTCACGGACCCGCCGGCCGCTGCCCGCTTCGGTAGCTCGACGTGCGCCAGCGAGCCTCCGCGCAGGGCGTCTCGCCGAGCCGGCCTGTGCGCTCCCCGACCGTCGTGTAGGGCGGGAAGGGCCCGATCAGGATCTGCTCCCCCGCGCAGTGAAAGGCGCCCTCGATCTCGTCGATCCACAGGGGGCTCCAGTTGGTCACCCGGACCCGGCGCTCGGGGCCGAAGGACCCCACGACGAGCCAGCGGTCGATGGGCTCCCCCGGGGCGGGGTGCGGGATCCAGGCTGGCCGCACGAGATCGGTTCGCTCGCCCGCCCAAGGCCCCCAGCCCCGCGGTCCGCAGCCCGCCATCTCGCTCGCGTACAGCCCGCCCGCGAGCCACGCGAACAGAACGGCTGCCGAGACGATGCGGCTGGCTTGCTCCATGCGGTCCCCACCCGTGGGACCGGGGCCGGCCGCGCACCGGGTCGCGCTGCTGCTGGCGCCGGGCTGTCACGCCCAGACCCCTTCGATGACACAACCCACATCGCCGTCTACCCTGACTTCGCCCTGCTCCCAGGAGGCGTCCATGGCCCTGCTCCGATGGCTTCTGCCATCCCTGTTGTTGCTCTCC
>JAJDAI010000351.1 GCA_029261955.1 Deltaproteobacteria bacterium
AGGGCGGCGAGCGCCGGCTGACCGACAGCTAAGACCCGGACGATGAACAGCGCGGCGACCGGACTACCGCGGGCGAGGACGACGAGAACGACACGCAGGTCGGCACCGACAAGCGCACGCCGCCCTACATCAGCCCGCACCAGGCCCGCGGCCTCGTGGACGAGGTCGACGAGCGCAGCGACGTGTACTCCATCGGCGTCATCCTCTACGAGGGGCTGACCCACCGTCGCCCCTTCTCGGGCAAGGACCCGCGCAAGGTGGTCCGCTCCGTCGCCTTCGACCAGCCGGTGCCCCCGCGCAAGCGCGCGCCGCACATGAACATCCCGCCCGAGCTCGACGCGCTCGCGGTCCGCTGCCTCAGCAAGGACCCGTCGCGCCGTCCGCCGACGGCGATGGCGCTGTACGAGGAGATCGAGAACTACCTCGAAGGCAGCAAGCGACGCGAAGAGGCCGCCCGGCGGGTGCATCAGGGTGTGACCCTGGCCGCGCGCTACGAGGAGCTGCAGGCCGTGGTTCGGGAGCTTCAGCGCAAGGTGCGCAAGCTCCGCGCTCGGGTGAAGCCCTGGGACCCGATCAACAAGAAGCGCGAGCTCTGGCACGCCGAGGGCGAAGCGGAGCGCGCGGACGTGGAGGCGGTGGACGTCTTTGGCGCGGCGCTGACCGCCTACGGCAACGCCCTCGCCCACGATCCCGACAACCGGGAGGCCCGCCTGGGTCTTGCCGCGCTGTACTGGAACCAGTTCCGCGACGCGGAGGCGCGCCGGGACATCAAGGACCAGCGGACCTACCGCGCCCTGGTCGAGCAGTACGACGACGGCACCTACGCGAGCTTCCTGGCCGGCAACGGCGAGCTCTCGCTGGAGACGACGCCCCCGGGCGCGCGCGCGGTGCTCTACAGCCTGGGCACCCAGGACCGCGTGCTGGTGCCGGTGGATCCGCGGGATCTGGGTGAGTCGCCGCTGCTCCAGGTCCCCGTGGCCATGGGCAGCTACCACCTCGTGCTGCGCAAGGATGGCCACCGTGACACCTCGGTCCCGGTCTTCGTGGACCGCATGGAGCACGTGCGGCTCCACCTGCACCTCCTGGACGACAACGCGCTCGACGTCGAGTTCGTTCACGTGCCGGCGGGCGGCTTCTGGATGGGTGGGGACGCGCTCGCTTTCGGCGCCCTGCCCCGACAGCAGGTCGACGTCGCCGACTTCGCCGTGGCGCGCCGCCCGGTGACGATGGGCCAGTACCTCGAGTTCATCAACGACCTCGCCCGCACCGATCCGCTGCTCGCCCGCTTCCGAGCGCCGCGCGAGTCGGCCGAGGCGGACGCCTACTTCCACCTGACCTCGGACGGCAGCTTCGTGCTGCCCGAGCTGACCCGGGAGGGCGACCGCCTGACGCCGCACCTGCCGGTCTTCGGCGTGTCCTGGGAGGACGCCCGGGCCTACTGCGAGTGGCGCGGCCGCCGGGAGGGCGTGCTGTACCGCCTGCCCACGGAGGCGGAGTGGGAGAAGGCCGCCCGCGGGGTCGACGGCCGCTTCTTCCCCTGGGGGGACGAGGGCGACGCAGGCTTCTGCAAGTGCAACGAGTCCCGCGCCTCGCGCCCCGCTCCGGAGCCCGTCGGGACCTTCGGGGCCACCGACCGATCACCCTACGGGGTCGAGGACATGGCCGGTGGCGTCAGCGAGTGGTGCGACGGCTGGTTCGACGACGAGATGACGCTGCGCCCGGTGCGCGGCGGTTCGTGGGCCCGCCCCGCGCACTACACCCGCGTGTGCACGCGCGAGGGGCACCTGCCCCCGGAGGTCTTCCCGCACGTCGGCTTCCGCCTCGTCCGCGAGCTGGGCCGCGCCCTGTTGCCGGACGCCCGTCCGGTCGAAGGTTCGGGCCGCGCCTCGGAGTGGTAGCCCCGGGCGGCTGAGCTCAGCGAGCCCGCAGCGGCTTGTTGGCCAGGAAGTGCGTGTAGTACTTCGAGACCTTCTTCACGTACTTCTGGGTCTCCTCGAAGGGCGGGATCCCGTCGTACTTCGAGACGTTGCCGGGGCCGGCGTTGTAGGCCGCCAGCGCCAGTCGGCGGTCCCCGAAGCGATCCAGCATCTTGCGCAGGTACTTCGTGCCGCCGAAGACGTTCTCCTGCGGATCGTAGGAGTCGCCCACGCCCAGACCCTTGGCCGTGGCCGGCATCAACTGCATGAGGCCCTGCGCGCCCACGGGCGAGGTGGCCCGCGGGTTCATGCCCGACTCAACCAGCATCACGGCCTTGATCAGCTCGGGCGCCACCCGGTAGGCGTCCGCCGCCCGCAGGATGAGCTCGTCCCAGGAATCCAGGTTTCGCTTGAGGAGGCGGCCGTCGACCTTCGCCCAGCCTTCGGGCCGGTCCTTCAGATCGCTCATGTAGAGATCGAAGCCGTCGTCACCCTGCGGGGGCGTGTCGGTGAAGGTGAGCACGCCGTTCCCGTCGGTGCCCAGGTAGATGTCGCCCGCCCACGCGGGAGCGCAGAAGCAGAGCAGACTGGCGAGGAGCAGGGTGCGCACGGGTCGACGATACAGCAACGCGCGCGGAGCGAGGCACCTCCCTGCAGTGCGGCCGCCTCTCCGGGCGGCTAGGATTCGCCGCCGTGGGCACCGTGCATCAAAGTGATTTCCTGGTGATGGGAGCCGGCATCGCCGGTCTGAGCTACGCGCTCGACGTCGCCGAGCACGGCACCGTGCACGTGCTGGCCAAGGGCGACGCCGACGTATCCAACACCGCCCGGGCCCAGGGCGGCATCGCCGCGGTCTGGAACGCAGACGACAGCGTGGACCGGCACGTCGCCGACACCGTCGAGGCGGGGGTCTGGCTCTCCTCGGAGGAGACGGTCCGGTCGATCCTGGCCGAAGGCCCCGCCGCGGTGCGTCGGCTCATGGAGCGCGGGGTGCGCTTCGACGGGGGCCGCGAGAACCCGGATCTCACGCGCGAGGGCGGGCACTCCGCCCGTCGGATCCTGCACTCGGGGGACCTGACGGGCCTGGAGATCCAGCGCGCGCTGCTCGCCGCGGCCCGCGCGCACCCCAACATCACCCTCTTCGAGCAGACCGCGGCCATCGACCTGATCACCACCCGCAAGGTGGCGCGGCACCAGGACAAGCGCCGCCTCGGCCTCGTCGGCCCGGAGGTCGAGCGCCTCTACGGCCCCGGCGGTCCCGAGGGCTGGATGCCCGGACGCCGCGATCGCTGCCTGGGGGCCTACGCGCTCGAGGGCGCGACGGGGGAGGTCTCCGTCTTCGCCGCCAGCGTGACGCTGCTCGCGACCGGGGGGGCGGGCAAGGTCTACCGCTTCACGAGCAACCCGGACCAGGCGACCGGCGACGGCATGGCGATGGCCTGGAGGGCCGGCGCGGTGCTCGCGAACATGGAGTTCGTGCAGTTCCACCCGACCTGCCTCTACCACGCGGGCGCGAAGACCTTCCTCGTCTCGGAGGCCCTGCGCGGCGAGGGCGGCATCCTGCGCCTGCCCGACGGCACACCCTTCATGGAGGGTGTGCACCCCATGGGCAGCCTCGCGCCCCGCGACATCGTGGCGCGCGAGATCGACGCCCAGATCAAGCGCCACGGCCTGGAGTGCGTCTACCTGGACATGACCGGGCTGGAGCCGGACTTCGTGCGCGAGCGCTTCCCGGGCATCCACGGGCGGCTCCAGGCCTTGGGCATCGACATGGCGTCGACGCCCATCCCGGTCGTGCCTGCGGCCCACTACTTCTGCGGTGGGGTGCACGTCGACGCCGACGCGCGCACCCAGATCCACGGGCTGCTCGCGGCCGGTGAGGTGACCTGCACCGGCCTGCATGGAGCCAATCGGCTGGCCTCGAACTCCCTGCTCGAAGGGGCTGTCTTCGCGGCTCGGGCCGCGAACTCGGCGCTGGCGGAGCGGGAGCGCCTGGGGCTCGCGGACCCCTCGATCATCCCGGGCTGGGACCGCGGCGGGGCGCGCGACACCGACGAGCTGGTCGTGATCTCCCACACCTGGGACGAGCTCCGGCGCTTGATGTGGAACTACGTCGGCATCGTGCGCACGGACAAGCGGCTCGAACGGGCCCTGGCGCGCGTCCAGCTCATCGAACGTGAGATCCAGGACTACTACTGGGACTTCACGATGACCCGGGACCTGATCGAGCTGCGCAACGTGGCCCTGGTCGCCGGCGTGGTCATCCGCGCGGCGCGCGGACGGCGGGAGAGCCGCGGCCTGCACTTCAACCTCGACTGCCCCGAGCGGGACGACGAGGGCTGGCGCCGGCCGACCCTGCTGCGTCGAGAGTGGTGAGGGCTACCGCGCCTGGACTTCGCGCGCGGTGCGTCCGTGGCTCAGGCTCCAGACCGCCTCGCCGCGGTTTGAGGGTCCCTGTGTCCGGGATCTCGGGGCAGCCAGCGCCCGGGATCAGCAGGAGCGGGAGGCGGATCAGGCCCGGGCGGCCTCCAACTCGGCGCGGGTGACGAGGGAGCGCATCTCGACTCCGCGCTCCGCGAGGAACTCGGCGGCGCCTTCCTGACGGTCCACGACGGTGAGGACCCAGGGCACCTCGAAGCCGGCGGCGCGCGTGCGCTCGACCGCCTTGTAGGCAGACGCTCCGGTCGTGGAGGTGTCCTCGAGCACGACGACGCGGCCGCGGTTCGGGAAGTTGTTGAGCCCCTCCAGGTAGGCCTCGGTGCCGTGGCCCTTCGCTTCCTTGCGCACGTAGAACGAGTCGATGTGCGGCCCACCGTCGAGGGTGGAAGCCACCGCGGCGGCCGTGGCGATCGGGTCGGCGCCCATGGTCAAGCCGCCGACCCCGACGATGGGATCGGGGCTGTCGCGCAGCATCTTCACGACGAGGCGGCCCACGATGGCAGCGCCCTCGGCGTTGAGCAGCGTCTGCTTGCCGTCGACGTAGAAGTCACTCTCGCGCCCGGAGGAGAGCACGAAGTGGCCGAAGCGCACGGAGAGCACTCCGAGCAGCTCGATGAGGCGGGTCTTGTCGTCGGGCACGGGGGCTCCTCGGCGCGCTCAGCGCCGCTTCTTGGGGGGACGTCGCTTCTTCTTCGAGCCTGCGGCCGGCTCGCTGGGTCCGTCCGCCTTCTTGACGAGGAAGTCGGCTTCTTCGAACCAGGAATCCTCGAGCTCCGCCTGGGGAGACGAGGCGAGCTTCGGCGGTGCGGGCACCGGCGGCGCGGGGGCGCGGGGCGGGGTGCCCGGTCGCAAGGGCGGGGGCCGGAGCGCGGGGGTCTCGGCCGTCGGCGCGCGGCGCGTCGGCGGGGTCGGCCGAGGCGGCATGCTGGGAGTCGGGCTGCTCAGGCGCGAACCGCTCGGAGTCGGGCCGCTCAGGCGGGAACCGCTCGGGGTCGCGCTTCCGAGACCGGAGCCGCTCGGGCTCGACGCGCTGCGGATCCGTTCTGCCGTCTTCACGTCCGTCTCGGAGATCGCCTTCATCCGGGCCGTCGTCGGCGCCGCCGGTGGGGGCTCATCGAGCACCTGCAGCGCGCGCTGGTGGCCCGGCGACGGCACGGCGGGGTGCCCCCCCGAGGGAGATGTCAGGCGCCGCGGCGTCCTGGCGGGCGCCTCGAGGCGCAGGGAAGGGGAGCTGCTGGACGACGGCGTCTCGGACGCGTCGGGTGCGGCGCTGCCGGGGGTCGTCGACGCCCGCTCGGCGGGCGTGTCCACCTCGAGCCGCCCCTGGAAGACGCCGCCCTCTTCGACGGTGAGCAGGCCGCGAACGAGGCCGGTGAGGGTGCCGGTCTTCGCGATGGCCACCTGCTGCGTGGCCTGCACGCGGCCTTCGAGCACGCCGGCGACGTGCACCCGGCTGGCGATCACCTCGGCGTCGACGCGGCCGGTCGCGCTGATCCGCAAGCCGCCGCCGAGGGTGATGGTCCCCTCCACGTTGCCGTGCACGACCAGGTCTCCGTCACCCGTCAGATCGCCGCGCACGCGCATGCCCTGACCGACGACGGTGGTCTCAGAGTCCAAGCGGGGCATTGTCACTCAACCTCTCGGTGCGAGGAAGGCAGTGGATCAGGCGGCTGCGTCCGCCACCTGGGCTCGGCACCA
>JAJDAI010000352.1 GCA_029261955.1 Deltaproteobacteria bacterium
TTCGCCTTCACGGCCTTGGCTGCCTGGTTCGAAGGCCGCGGCGATACGCGGACGCCCATGAAGGTGTCCGTGATGGCCAACGCCCTGAACATCGCCCTGGACCCGATCTTCATCTTCGGGTGGGGCCCGGTTCCCGCCATGGGCACGGGCGGCGCAGGGGTGGCGACGGTGTTGGCGGTGACGGTGGGGGCCCTGGCCTACATCGTTCCGCTGAGGCGGCTGCGGCGCAGCCCGGTGTCCTTGGACCGAACGCTCATGCGCTCGATCTGGCGGCTCGGCAGCCCCATGGGCATGCGACACGCGCTGGAGCTGGTGGCCTGGTCGCTGTTCGTGTCGCTGCTCGCCCGGCAGGGCGAGATCGATCTGGCAGCCCACGTCATCGTGCTCCGGGTGGTCTCGGTCAGCTTCCTCCCCGGCTACGCCATCGGGGAAGCGACGTCGGTCCTGGTCGGCCAGGCGCTGGGAGCACGAAGCCCCGGCAAGGCCGTCGAGGCCTGGCGGGCCGGCACGAGGCTGGCGGTGATCGTGATGGGCGCCTGCGCCTTCGCGTTCGTCGCCTTCCCCGTGGCCTTCATCGCCCCCTTCGGAGCGGAGGGGGAGGTGACGTCCTTGTCGATGCAGCTGCTGGTGCTGGCGGCGATGTTCCAGCTCTTCGATGCCGTGGCCATGGTCGGTCAGGGCGTGCTGAACGGGGCCGGTGATGCGCGGTTCGTCATGTGGACGTCCGTGGCCATCACCTGGGTCTTCAACCTGCCGCTGACCCTGCTGCTCGTGCAGGTCTGGAAGCTCGGGGCCACCGGGGCCTGGATGGGGCTCAGCTTCGAGCTGTTCGTCCTGGCCGTCATCACGGTGCAGCGGCTGCGCTCGGGTCGTTGGCTCCAGGTCGGCGCGGCCCACATCGACGCGGAGGAAGCGCGGCTCGCCGCGTGATCCCCCGGCAATGGGAAGAAGCGCGGGCGGTCATCCGGACCGCCCGCGCTATCTTCCCGCCTCACTCGAGGAGAGTCCCGATGATCCGCCTGCTCCTGCTCCTGCTGCTCGCCACCCCCGCCCTCGCCGACGAGGTCCCTGTCATCGACGACGGCGTCGTGCGCCTCGAGGGCACAGCGGAGATCCCCGACGCCCTGCGGCAGCGCCTGAACGCCTGGCAGAACGTGCGCTGGACGAGCTTCCGCGACTTCAGCGCCGACGGCAGCCGGATGCTGGTCACCACCCGCTTCGGCGAGGTCGGCCAGGTCCACCTGCTGGAGGCCCCCCTGGGCGCGCGCCAGCAGCTGACCTTCGGGCTGGAGCCGGCGACCGAGCCCCTGCTGCAGCAAGACGGCTCGGTGGTCTACACCACGGACTTCGGCGGCAACGAGCAGAAGCAGATCGTGCGGCTCGACCCAAGGGCGGCCACTACCACCCTGCTGACGGACGGCGAGTCGAAGCATGGCTCGCCGCTCTTCTCGCCCTCCGGCGACCGCATGGTCTTCACCAGCAACGCCCGCAACGGCAAGGACATGGACCTCTACATCGGGGACGGGCGCGACCCGGCGAGCAACCGGATCCTGCTCGAGGTGGACGGCTACTGGGGCCCGGGCGACTGGTCGGCGGACGGCACGAAGCTGCTGGTCTGGCACTACCTCAGCTCCACCGACTCCGAGCTCTTCGTGGTGGACGTCGCGACCGGCAAGACGAAGCAGATCTCCCCGAAGAACCCGCGCGCCTCCTACGGCCGCGCCCTCTTCGACGCCTCGGGCGAGGCCATCTACACGACGACCGATCGCGACGGCGAGTTCACGGAGCTCTTCCGCGTCGACCTGAAGCCCCGGAAGCCCAAGTGGACGCCCATCGCCCGCGACCTGAGCTGGAACGTGGAGTCCCTGGAGCGCCTCTCCGACGGCCGCCTGGCCTTCACCGTCAACGAGGACGGCTACGGCTCGCTCTTCCTCTACGACCCCAGCTCGGGCGAGCGCAGCCGCGTCGACGTGCCGAAGGGCCTGGTCCGCAACCTCAAGGCCGCGAAGAGCACCCCCGTCCTGGGCTTCACCCTCACCGGCCCGACGCGCACCGGCGACGCCTTCACCTACGACCTCGCGACCAGCTCGCTGGTCCGCTGGACGAAGAGCGAGCTCGGCGGCCTGCGCGCCGACGGCTTCTCCGAGCCGGAGCTCATCCGCTACCCCAGCTTCGACGGCAAGCAGATCCCCGCCTTCCTCTACAAGCCCGAGGGCGAGGGCCCCTTCCCCGTCGTCGTCGACATCCACGGCGGGCCCGAGGGGCAGTCGCGGCCCTGGTTCAGCTCGCGCACCCAGTTCCTCGTGCAGGAGGCCGGCGTCGCCGTGATCGTGCCCAACGTGCGCGGCTCCCGCGGCTACGGCAAGACCTGGCTCAAGCTGGACAACGGCTTCGCGCGCGAGGACTCGGTGAAGGACATCGGCTCGCTGCTCGACTGGGTCGGGGCCCAAAACGACCTCAAGGCAGATCGGGTCGCCGTCACGGGCGGCAGCTACGGCGGCTACATGGTGCTCGCCGCCTTGGTGCACTTCAGCGACCGGCTGGTGGCGGGCGTGGACGTGGTCGGCATCTCCAACTTCGTGACCTTCCTGGAGAACACCAAGGAGTACCGGCGGGACCTGCGGCGCGTTGAGTACGGCGACGAGCGCGACCCGAAGATGCGGAAGCACCTGGAGGCCATCTCGCCCCTGGCGCACGTCGATCGCATCGACGCGGCGCTCTTTGTGGGGCACGGCGCGAACGACCCGCGGGTGCCCGTGGGCGAGGCCGAGCAGGTGGTGAAGGCCGTCCGGGCTTCCGGCAAGGACGTCTGGTACATGCTCGCCCGCAACGAGGGCCACGGCTTCGGCAAGAAGGTCAACCGCGACACGTTCTCGCTGCTGCGCGTGCTCTTCCTGGAGCGGCACCTCAAGGCCGAGTGACCGCCGGATTCACACCCGGCTGAGCCCCGCCGAGACCTCGAGCAGCTCCCGCAGCAGGGCGTCCGCGCTGGGCGTGCGGCGCTCGGGCTCGCGAAGCAGCAGGCGATCGACGGCCGAGCAGAGCGCCGGCGGCAGGTCGGGACGGAGCGAGTAGAGCTTCGGCGCCCGCTCCTTCGCGATGCGGGACAGCAGGGTCGAGACCACGGCCGCCTCGAAGGGGCGCCGCCCGGCCAGGCACTCGAAGAGCACCACACCCAGCGAGTACAGGTCCGAGCTGGGCAGGGCGCGCTCCGCGCTCAGGACGCGCTCGGGGCTCACGTACGCGGGGGTGCCCACGATCAGATCGGGCGAGGTCAGCGAGAGCGAGCTGTCCTCCGCCTTCGCGATGCCGAAGTCCACGAGCTTGACGTGCTCCACCCCGGGCACGATCTGGATGTTGGCGGGCTTGACGTCGCGGTGCACGACGCCGGCCTTGTGGGCCGCGGCCAGCGCCCGCGCGACGCCGACGCCGATGCGCACGACGATCGCGGTCTCCAGCGGCACCCCGGGGCCCAGCTCCAGGAACTCCCGCAGGTCGATGCCCTCGAGGAACTCCATCGTGAAGAAGGGCACGCCGTCCTGCTCGCCGGAGTCGTAGAGCTCGACGATGTTGGGGTGGCGCAGGGCCGCGATGACCCGGACCTCCTCCAGGAAGCGCTGGCGGGTGTTCTCCTTGCCGGGCTTCGGCACGAAGAACTTCAGGGCGCACTGGCTGCGGGTCTGCAGGTCCGTCACGCGGTACACATCCGAGGTCGCGCCGCTCCCCACATGA
>JAJDAI010000353.1 GCA_029261955.1 Deltaproteobacteria bacterium
TGGCGCGTGCGCGAGCAAAGTCGAGTCCAGCCCGAGCTGCGTCCACCAGGCCTCGGCTGCGTAGGCGGGGCCGGGCAGCGGAGCGGAGGGGCGCACCTCGGAGTCCACCCCGCCCGGGGGCGCGGGCGTGCCGGTCCAGCCGGCGGGGCTCAGCCAGCGGCCGGTGGGCGAAGGCAGACGCAGCGCGTCGAAGCGGCCGCCGGCGCTCAGCCAGGTCACCGTGCCGCCGTCCCCTGCCGCGAGGCGCACGGCGTGCCGTCCCGCGGGGCCGATGGCGGCTCCGGGTCCCCGTCCTTCGGGCCCCGGCAGGAGCAGGTCACCGGCCGCGCCAGCCAGGAGCTCCGGCCCCCAGCGCAGCGGCGGCACCGCGAAGGCCTCGGCCAGCGCGTCGCCGATGGGGTCCACCGCCGACTCGAAGGGGCTGTCTTCGACGAGCGAGGGGTCGAGGCTCTGGTCGAACTGCTCCTCCCCGGGCGCCGCCCCCGTCGTGCCCCAGAAGCCCTGGACCGACTCCAGCCGCCCGGTGGGGCGGCGCAGCTCTTCGAAGCTCAGCAGGCGGCTGTGATCGTGGGCGGTCAGCTCGACGCGGCGCGAACCAGCGGGCGCGACCTGGAGCTTCGCGTCGTCGGTCTGCACGTCGAGGGCGTCGGCGAGGGAGGTGTCGGTGATGCTGCTGCCGTCGAGCTGAGCGAAGGCGGCGCTGAAGGCGGGCCCTCCCTCCAGCTTCAGCTCCCACCGCGAGCTCCGGCCGAGGGGATCGCGGGGCAGGGCCCAGCTCGAGTCGCCCCAGCTCACCTCGTCCACGCGGCCCAAGCCGTCGCGACGCAGCTCCCAGGTGCCCTCCCGGCCGGAGGCGGAGAGCGTCACGGTGCGCACGTCCCCCGAGGGGTCCCGGCGGACCGAGGCGAAGTCCCCGCCGGGTACGGTCAGGCGCTCCGCGCGGCCGTGCGTGTCGCGGCGCAGCTCCCAACGCTGCGGTTCGTCGTCCAGCGCGAGCTGGACCGACGCCAGGCGGCCGCCGCGCATGGCCAGGGTCCACGGTCCCAGCTGGCGGGGCACACCCGAGCTGTCCCGGCTGACGGTGCGTCGCCAGGGCTCGCCTTCGGACTGGCTGCTGCGTGCCGGCTGCCAGCGCACCGCGCTCACGCCGCCGCGGCCATCCCGGTCCAAGCGCCAGGTGCCCACCGCGTCCTGCGGCCCCCAGCCCTGCACCCGGCCGCTGCCGTCGTAGTGCCGGCGCCCGTGGCCGACCGCGGTCGGTCCCGACGAGCCGTAGTTGGCCTCCAGCTCGACCCGGCCCGGGCGTGCGAGGCGGGTCCATCGACCTGCGCGGTCCCAGTCCAGGGTCGCTGTCCTGCCTTCGGGACCGGCCAACTCGGTGGCCCGCCCGCTGCGGTCGCGGCGCACGGTCCAGGCCGCGTCGCCGCTGCGCAGCTCGGCCAGGCGACCGGCGGGATCGGACTTCAGGCGCAGCGCGAGCCGGCGCGGACCCGAGATGCTCGCGGGCTGACCGCCCGGCGCACGGGGAAGGAGGAACTGCGCGCCGGCGGCGTCCACCACGCGCACCACGCGGCCGCTGCCGTCCCGCTCGAGGGTGAAGCGCGAGCCCCCCCGCTCGAGCTCCACGGCGCGGCCCCAGCGGTCGGTTCGACGCTCGACGGGGCCGAAGCCGCCCTGCGTCCAGCCCTGCACGAAGCCATCCCAGTCCAGGGACAGGGAGCGCCCGCGGTCGCTGGTCCAGCCGCTGAGCCGGGGGGCGTAGTCGAAGTCGATGCGCTCGCCGAACCAGGTGAGCTGGTCGGGCAGGCCCGCGCCGTCACGCTTCAGGGTCCAGCCCCCGCGCCCCGACCGCTCGGTGACGGCGCCGCTCCGGTCCCGGCTCAGGGTGGTGGCGTCCTCGCCGCTCCAGCCGGCGAGCCGCAGGCCCTCGTACTCGAGTTCGATCGTCGCGCCGTCGTCCAGAGCCAGCAGGCGTCGCCCGTCCCAGCGCAGCCCGATGCGCCGCCCCGTGGCGGCCGCGATGCTCGTGATCCGACCCAGATCATCGACCTGCACGCCCACGTTCGCGCCGCCAGCGGACTCCACGGTGCGCGGCAGACCACGCCGATCCCGCGTGAGGGTCGCCGAGCCGATGCCCGTCGCGTCCACACCCTTCAGCAGGCCGCCCCGCGTGCGGAAGACGACCTCGGTGAGGCCGCCGGCCCGCTCGAGGCGCTGCGGCCGACCGCCAGGGTCCAGCTGCACCGCCGTGCGTCGCCCGTCGGGATCCACCCACGCGTCGATGAGGCCCGCCGAGTTGCGTGAGAAGCGGGTGCTCGCCTTGCCCGGGTCCACGATCGCCGCGATGCCGCCGTCGCGCTCGAAGCGGGTCTCGCGCTCACCCTCGCGGGCGGCCAGGAGCTTGCCGTTGCCCGCCCACTCGAAGGCCCAGGTGCGCTCCCCCTGGACGACCTCGACCGGAAGCGGGCGCCGGCTCTCGAAACGCACCCGCTCCGTCGCGCCGCCGCCGTAGACCACCCGCTCACGCCGGGCCGCGTCCCAGGTGCAGGTCATGGCCGAACCGTCCACCTCGACCACGGCCGAGACCCGCTCGCCGGTCCCGGTGAGGTCCCGCAGCGCGACGGTGCCCGCCGGACCGGTGGCGCGCGACACCCGGCCCGAGGCCTCATCGTACTGCACGTCCAGCGTGCCTTCGGGGCCCACCATGCGCATCAGCCGGCCGCGGCCGTCGTAGGAGAAGCGGACCGTGCCCATCGGCCCGTCGAGCTGGTGCAGCACCGAGCCCAGATAGTCCAGCTCCGCCTCTTCCCCGTCCGTGGCGCGCAGCTTCTGGATCCGGTTCCACCCGTCGATCTGCACGTGGAAGCCGCGAGCCCCGTCGATGTCGATCCCCACGAGGCGGCCGTTCTCCCGTTCCATGTCGAGGCTCGGACCCTGGCCGGGGCGCACGCTGAGCAGGCGACCCTCGCGGCTGTAGCGCTCCTCGCCTCCGTCGTGGCGGCCCAGGATCAGCTCGTTGCGATCCATCGACCGCTCGATCGAGCGACGTCCCCGCTGCTCGCTCACCCAGGGTTCGCCGCCCTCGGGTTCGGGGGCCGGACCGAGGAAGCGGCTGCGCAGCTCGCCGAAGAGCAGCGGGTCCGACGCGAGCATGTCGCGCAGCGCCCCCTCCCCGCCCGCGCCGCGGCGCTGCGAGGCGGGGGTGTCGCGCTTCCACTGCTTCACGAGCGCGTCGGTGACCTCGCGACCCCGCTCGGTCGTCGGCGGCTCGCCAGCGAAGAAGGAGTCGCGGAAGCCGTCGGAGTCCACCAGGACCATGTCGCCCCAGGCCCCGGGCATGATCCCGCGGCCCAGGTCCCAGCTCCAGCCGGGCGCGAGCTCGGGCGCGCCGCCGCTGTCGAGGTGGTTGTAGGTCAGGGCCAGGCGCGTGTCCGAGGGCAGCGCCGGCCGCAGGAAGGTGGGCACCGAGACCACGAGATCGCCCGACAGCACCGCGACCGCAGCGCCCGCCCCCAGGTCGACGTACAGGTCCTCGGCCGTGCCCCAACCCAGGTGGTCGATGGGCCCGCGGTCCGCCGCCACGCGCTCCACGTTCACGAGCTCCTCGCGCTCCGTGCGCACGACCTCGTCCTGCTGGGCGTGCACGACCAGCGGCAGGAAGAGGAGCGTCAGGAGGAGGGGGCGCAAGAGCAGGATCCTACTCGCCCTCGTCCTCTCGTTTCTTGAAGAGGCTTGCTGCGCGCTCGCCGGCGTTCTTCGCGCCGCGGCCGACGTCCTGGAGGAAGCGGGCCAGCGGGTCCTTCGAACCGGACACATCGTCGCGGTAGGCCTCCCCCCCCGCCTTGATGTCGGCCAGAACCGACGTGCCGTCCTGCGGGTCCCGGGTGGGGTACTCGCCGCTGACGATGCGCTCGTAGTCGCCCGCCTCCATCCACTTGTTCAGCTCGGCCAGGCGCAGCACCGGGAAGGGGTGGGTCCGCCCAACGAGGTTGAGCAGCTTGAGCACGCCATCGAGCATCGAGCCGCCCTGCTCGTACTCAGCCGCCTGCTCGGCGAAGGCCTCGGCGTCCATCTGATCCGTCTGGCCACCGCCCGCGAGCTTCATCTGCACCCGGGTCGCCAGCTCGGGATTCTGCGTGGCCAGGAGCGCGGCGCGGTCGGCGGACAGCTCGCTCTTGCGGTCCCACTCGAGCAGCGCCGTCGTGATGGCCATCAGCGCGGCCCCGCCCAGGGGGATCGACAGGATCAGGATCGACAGGCGCAGCAGCAGCCGCAGCATCGTCTTGTAGGGCACGTGCCCCGACAGCACGTGGCCGAGCTCGTGGGCGAGCACGAACTGGACCTCGTCGGGCTGGAGCAGCACGAGCGTGCCGGAGTTGAGGACGATGAAGGGCTTGTCCACGCCGATGGCGCCGGCGTTGACGATGGGCGTCTGGGCGACGAAGAGCTCGGGTGGGTTCTTCACGTCCAGGATGCGGCAGGACTCCATGTAGGAGGCGTGCAGGTCGGGGAACTGGCGGTGATCGACGCGCGCCGCAGACGCGAGGGTGGCGAGCCGCAGGGACCGGTCCGAGATGGCGCCGAACAGCTTCCGCAGGACCAGCTCGAAGCCAGGCATCTTGCGCATCGCCTCCAGGGCGGCGCGGTCGGCGGGGTGCTCCCAGGCGCGGGAGCTGATGTCGGGCAGGGGGGTCGGCTCAGCCATAGTCCCTCGATTCTACGAGGGAACACCGCGGGCATTGCCGCGCTTCCCAGGGGGAGGCTCCGTTGCAGAGGCTAGAGCTGCTTCGGATCCCACTTGCGGGGGTAGGCGGACTCCCCGAGCAGGCGCACGCGGAAGGGGCGGGGGCCGCGACGGGGCACCTCCGTGCAGTAGCCGCGCAGCATCCGGGCGACGTCGTCGAACTCGATGAAGAGGTACTGATCGCCGGGCGTGTGGGCCTGGTAGTCGAGCAGGATCTGGCGGAAGCCCTGGAGGAAGGCGCCGTCGAGGCCAGCCTGACCGGGGAACATCCAGCCGGTGTAGACCATCACCTTGGTCTGCGAGCGCGCGTCCATGACCTTGTAGAAGTCCCGGAAGACCTCCTCGAGGTTCTGGCGGAAGACCTGGGTGCCGGCGCGCTGCCCCTGGCGTCCCCACTCGACCTCGGCCGTGAGCGCGAGGCGGCGGTAGGGCACAGCGGGGAACTGGAGCCCGGGGATGCTGGCGCCGGTGGGGGGCGCTCCGCGCTTGCGGGCGTCCTCTTCGCACCAGGCCACGTCCCAGAGGTAGGCGGCGCTCTTGCGGCGGTCGTCGGTTGCGAAGGGGGCGTAGTTGCGGCGTTTGCCCAGGCGGACGAGGCGGGTCTTGACGGCGGCGGACCAGTCGCTGAGTCGCTCGGAGGTGTCGATCGATCGCTCGCGGACCATGCTCGCGGCGAATTCGTCGAACAAGAGCTTGAGATCCACGATCTGTCCCCTCGAAACGGTGAAGCCGGGGCCTGAAAGGCCTCGCACGGCGCTGCGATTCACGCAGGGGCGGGAACGTAGCAACGACGGACCGATCGCTTCAAGCGAGATGGGGGATCGCAGCCGACGAGAATCGACCTCGCGCGGCGCAGCGAGGCTCGACCTGGCCTCGATCCGTCTACCATCGTCCCCATGTGGCCCCTGCTGACCGCCATCCTGCTCGCCCAGGTCCCCGCCCTGCGGGCCGGGCAGGAGATCATCGACCCCGAGGCCGAGGGCCGGATCGCGGGCCAGACGATCGATTCGGTGACCGGCGCCCCCCTGGAGGGTGTGCCCGTGGTCCTGCTGCGGCCCAGCACGGCGTCGGGCCGGGAGTTCCCCGAGCCCTGGGTCGCGGACAGCGTCGACGCGACCGACCGCCCCATCTCCCGGGTGCGCACGGCGCCGGACGGCTCGTTCCGCTTCGATGGACTGGAGCCGGGGCACTACATCGTGCGGTCCCGCGGGCGCTGGATCCCCAGGCGGCAGGTGGAGGTCTGGCTGGAAGAGGGCACCCGCTCCCCCCACATCCAGCTCGAGCTGCCGGCGGGCGGCCGGATCCAGGGGATCGTGGTCGATGCCTCTGGCGAGCCGCTGCCGGAGTTCCCCGTGTTCGTCGCCGGATACGACGCCGGGAACCACACCAACCGGGCCCGAGGCAAGCCCGCGTCGATGCCCACCCGGACCGACGCGCAGGGCCGGTTCGAGCTGCGCTGGGTGCCGGCGGGCCAGGTCCACGTCCAGGCCGCCCTCAACACCGTCGGCTACTCGGCCCCCGTCGTCCTGACCATCGCCAACGGCGACCACGCGGGGCCCATCCGGCTGGTCGTGCCGGACGAGCGCGAGGCACTCGAGGACGCCCGGAACGGCGCGGCGGGGGTGGGCGTGCGCCTCGACTTCACCGAGCTGGGGCCTGTGGTCGTCAGCCTGATCGAGGACATGCCGGCCGGGGCCGCGGGGATCCGCGAGGGGGACCTGATCGCCGCCGTCGACGGGCGGGCGACGCGCTTCATGACCTCGGGCGAGTTCATCAACCGCTGCCGCGGGCGGGTCGGCCAGAGCGTGCGCCTCACGGTACGCCGCGAGGGCGAAGAGCCCTTCGAGGTGACCTTCGAGCGTGCCCTGCTGCCCGAGCGGACCCCGAAGTGAGCCGCTCGGGCGGCGGCCTGCGCTTCGGTCGACGCCTCAAGGCGAAGCTGCTCGGCGAGCTGCCGATCTGGGGCCTGAAGGCGCCGGCGCGGCTGAGCTGGGGTGACGGCGCGGTGATCGAGTGCGCCGAGCAGGACAGCGATCTGGTCCGCGGCTTCGCGGCGGCGGCGGCGGCGATGCCCTCGCTGGACCTTCAGCGCCGGCTCTGGTCGGGGCGGCTGGCGGAGGTCGTGGGCGAGCGCCCGGTGCTCGGCGAGGTCTCCGCCGTCGATCTCGACATCTTCGTGCGGGTCCTGGGCTTTCGAGACGAGGCTGAGCGCGCCTTCAAGGCCCTGCCCAGCCGCCCTGCGCTGGAGGCCTTCGCCCGCGGCGTGAACGCCTGGATCGACTCGGGGCGCTGGCGCAGGGACCCGGCCTGGGCCCAGCTCCGCAGTCGCCCCCGGCTCTGGGGGCCCTCGGACTGCCTTCTGCTCGCCACCGCGCCCGCGCAGGTCGACAGCTGCCGTCTCTCCGTGCCCCAGGTGGCCGGGTGGCCGGTGGCCTGGACCGTCCGCCTGAGCGGACTCTGGGCGAGCCTGCACGGCGATCTCCGGGCGCCGGGCGGCTTGGGCGGCCCCCTGGCCTTCCCCGGCCTGGACCCGCTCGCCTGGCCGACCTCGCTGCAGGTCGCGCCCCAGGGCGGCGTGTTCGACGTGGTCCCGCTGTCGGTGATCGAGGGCGGCGACAACCACCGCTACACCCTCGATGATCGGGTCCGCAGGCTGCGCGCCCGGCGAAAGGTCGTCCCAGTCCGCGGCGCGGACTCGAGGCACCCCTGGATCCGCCGCTCCGCCCTGGGCCCGCTCATCAGCGACCTGCTCTCCGGGGCGGAGGGGCCGACGGCGCCTGCCGGCCCCGCCTTCGCGCTGCGCTGGACCCCAGGGCCGGCGCTGCAGCCGCCACCGCGCGAGCCCCTCCCCGCGGATCATCCCTGGCGCCTGCCGAGCTCCGCCCCGCCGCGGCCGCTGCGCCTCGTTCCGATGGAGGGCGGCGCGTAGCGGTCGGTCCTCCGACTACAATGCGCGTCCATGCGGGCACCGCGACCCCTTCACATCGCTGTCTTCCTGCTGGGCGCTTCGGTGCTGCTGCTGGTCTTGCAGGCCGTGGAGCAGCCGGCGCCACCACCTCACGGTCTGTCGGCCCTGGCGATGCTCCGCATCCTCATCGGCCTGCCGGTGGTGCTGCTCGTGCCGGGCGCCTTCCTCGCCCTGCGCTTCCTCCGCAAGGACATCGCGCCGGAGGGACGGATCGACCCCATCTGGGCCGGCGTGGCCGCCCTGGGCTTCAGCCTGCTCGCGCAGGTGGTGCACCTGAACCTGCTGCGGCTGGTCGGGATCCCGGTGACCTGGGCGAGCCTTGGCGTTCTCGCTGCGGTCGAAGCGGGGCTCGGCTTCTGGTGGATGCGGCGGCAGGAGCTGCAGTTCGCCACCATGTCCTCGGGGTGGAAGCGCGGCGCGCTGATCGTGCTGCTCGCCTTGGCGGTCTTCGCCGGCGTCAAGTGGCCGCACCTCGTGCGCGATGGCTCCTGGTACTTCTACAGCGACGCGATCACCCGCGGCTGGGACGGCACCGACGACCGCGGCGCCATCCGCATGAACTGGGAGGACGGCACCCCCTTCGAGCAGGGCGCCGAGTTCGACCGCACCGCGCGGGTGATGGTCCTGGAGATCCACAACGAAGCCCCGAGCCCGCAGCGCGTGCCCCTGTTCTTCGCCGTACACGGCAAGGTCGGCAGCGCGGCGCAGCTGTCCCAGGACGGCCGCGTGCTGGGCGGGGAGATGATCGCAGCTGGCGTCATCGGGCCCTGGTCGGCTGACCCGGTCGAGCGCTACTGGATCTGGGGCACGGCGACCGTGCACGGCGTCGCCCAGGTGCCCCCGGGCGGCACGGCGCGGGTCGACCTGCAGGTGCTGCCGCCGCAGTTCGAGTCCTCCCCGCAGCCCGGGGACACGCGCATCGCCGGCTGGGGCCGCATCTCGAGCGGCGAGCTCATCGACCACCTCGGTCGGCGCGGCCACCACCACATGCACCCCTTCCAGCTGCTCAACGTCACCGAGAACGTGCGTTGGGCGGACGAGGTCGCCACCGACTACGCCCTCTCGGGGCGCTCGCCCGACGGCTCGTCCTCGCTGCACCAGCCGCCGGCCTGGAGCTACCTGCTGGCCCCTGCGCGCGAGCTGATCGCACGCCACCACGCCACCGCCTCGGCGCTGCTCTTCGCCATCCTGCTCGCCATTCCCCTGCTCGCCCTGCGCGCCGCGGAGGACGACGGCGCGGTCCTGCCCGCCGGTGTCGCCCTGATGCTGGCGATGGGGGCCGTGCAGCACGGCCGACTCATGGTCTCCGACGGGTCCATGAACTTCCCCGATTCGCTGTACGCGCTGGCCTTGCTGGCGGCGACGCTCGCCCTGGTCGGGCGCCGGATGCGCGTGTTCGTGCTGTGGGCCCTGCTCGCGGCGACCCTGCGCTACCCGGGCGTGGTCGTCGTGGCCCTGGCCGGCATGGCGCTGCTCGCCTTCGACCGCAAGAAGCGCAAGACGGTGGCTGCGGCGCTCATCCGCTTCGGGCTCGGCATCGCCCTGTTCTGCGGCGTGATGCTCGTGGCGGGCCTGATCTCAGGCCGTCTGGAGACCTGGCTCTTCGCGCTGTACTTCGAGACCATCCCCGAGCACTTCGGCCACGAGGGCGCGATGCCGTTGCTGAGCCGGCCGGTGGAGTTCCTGCGCATCCTCCTGCTCGTCGGCGGCGGC
>JAJDAI010000354.1 GCA_029261955.1 Deltaproteobacteria bacterium
GAGGGCGGCCCTCGCGCAGAGCCCGGAAGAGCGCCACAGCGACCTCCGCCTCGACTTCGGCGAGCGCCTCATGCGCACCACCCTCAATCACCGCGTGTCCTAGGGGCTCGACACACGGAGCCTCAGTCCCGAGCTTCGTCCGCGAACCGATCCCCTCGTCCAGGCTGGCCAGGACAGAGCCCGCAGGGAGCCGCGGCCAACTTGCCAGAATCCCGGAGCTGGCCACGGGCACCCACGGCATCGAGCCGAGCCAGCCTTCGACGAAGGCCTCCAGCGGACTACCCAGGCGCCTGCGCCGGGTGCCCGGAAGGGCTCCCTCGTACTTGGCAACGAGTTCCGCCGCCAAGGCCTCGACGAGATCCACCAGTCGGCCTGCGGGCACTCCAAGTGCGCCTGCAAGTCGGACGAGGGCGTCCAGCGGCGGCTGGCTGCGCCCGGCCTCCGAGCGCTTCACTGTGGGCACGCTGACTCCCCAGGCCTCCGCCAGGGCGGCCTGATTCAGGCCCGCGCGGCGCCGCAGCGCGCCAAGAAGAAGACCGAACGACCGGGCCCGCAGCGCATCAATCCGAGTTGTCGCGGCATCCAAAGCAGCTCCGTGTCCCGTCCTGCTGGCCTGCGGTTCAGCCCCCACGACGTCAGGATCATATTAGATCCCATATGTCATTGTCACTACGCGCCACTCGATCAACACTCCCGTGTGGCTCCTCGATCAATCCAGCCTGGAATGTACCCGCAGCTGCCTCTCGCCCCGCGCGACGGTTCGAGGCGCGCGTACGGGTTCCTCGGCCCGCCCACGGGCGCCGACACGGCGACACTCCTCCCGGCTCGGCCATGTCCTCTAGACCATCTCCCTGGTCCACAGGACCACGTGACCCAGGCGGAGTCGCCCCGAGCCGTGCTCCGGCGCTGGCAGAAGCACCGGAGCACGGCTCGACGAGGCGGACCTCGCCCTCCAACGGCCTCACGGCGTGGGCAGGATCGCATGCCGCCTCGCCCCTGCCTCCGTGAGCGTGACCGATTGTTCCAGCGACCCCTGCCCTGGGAGCCCGACATGCCCGCGAAGTCCGACGATGGCCCCCCCGCCAGGGACTCAAACTCGACCCCACCCCGCCCTGCGGAACACTACGACCGCTGCGTCCACTTCCCCCCCCTCTGCGGCCACGTCCTGCGACTGCTGCGCATCCAGGCTGGGTACTCCCGTGAGGGACTGGCCGCTGCCACCTCGCTGGCCGACGAGGAGCTCTGCGACGTCGAAGGCGGTCTCACGCTCCCCCACACGGGCGTGCTCGGCCGGCTCGCGCGCGCCCTCGGCCTCTCCTTCGACACCCTCGACGCCCACCTTCGGCGCGTTCTCGAGGCCCTTGAGGCCCGCGGCACCTGGATCTTCCTCTACCACCCGCACGATCTGCCTCCCGCGGGCCGCCTTCGCACCCGCCCCTCGGCCAATGTGTCCTGGAGCTCCTTGCCGGTGCTCGTGAGCGGGAGTTGGCTGCGCAAAGAGGTCGAGGCCGCCTTCCACCAGACCCCCTTTCCACCGCGCACCCTGCACGAGCAGGCCCTCGCCCACGTCGGGCAGGTCGAGCAGGAGGACACCGGGTGCGACACAGAGCGAGCGGCCCTCGCTCTGGTCCCCGCCCCCGCGCGGGTGGCGGCGGCCATGGATGCTGCGCGCCACGCCTCGATCCGCGAGTACGCGACTTCGTTCCATGCCGGCGACACCACCACCCCGGGCATGCGCCTCGAGCTTCTGAACACAATCGGCCACGAACAGGTGGCCCACACCACCCACACGCTGGTCTGGTTCGACCACCGACCTAGCCCGGCCGCTCATGTCCGTCGGGTCGATGCAGAGCACCGCACGGCTACGCCTCCGCGGGACCTCCTTGAAATCCGTCGAGGGCTCCCGATGGGAACCCGCGCACCCTCGGCTGATCACCTCGTAGACCTCATGGCCCGCCTCGCCCGCGCTGCCGCCAACCGGGACGACAGCCCGTGACCCCGCTCCGCGCCGCCGTCCACGCCCGACGCTCCACGGACCAACAGGACACCTCGCGCACACGCCAGCTCGACGAGACCCGAGCGTTCGCCACACAGAAGGGCTGGACCGTCGACAACGACCACCTCGGTCTGTCGATGACGTCTCCGGTGCCGCTAGCCATCGCCCGGACCTCGATGCGCTGCTTGCCGCCGCCAGCCGCAGCCCACCGAGCTTCGACGTCCTCGTCATCCAGAATGAGGACCGCCTCACGCGTGTCATCTGGCAGCAGTTCGCGCTTCTCACCCAACTCCGGGAGCCAGGGGGTCCGCGGCGCGACCGGCGAGGAGAACCTGATGATGGCCGTCAACGGCTTCCAGTCCGAAGCCGAGCGCGAACGCCTCGTGCAACGCACGAGGGAGGCCAGCCACTGGAGGGGCAAGAATGGCTGGGTCATGGGCGGCACGCTCTTCGGCTACGACAACGTCCGCATCAGCTTGGGCCCTGGTAGCCACGTCGATCGCATCCTCAACGACGAGCAGACCGCCGTCGTACGGAGGATCTTCACTCGATACGCCGAGGGCGGCAGCCAGCGTGCGACCGAAAAGGAGCTGAACTCCGACGGCATCCCTCCCCGCGGACCGGCAAGCGCGGCATCGGCACCTAGGCTGCGACCGCGGACCGCTCCATCCTCGTCAACCCGCACTTCCGGGGAGAGATCATCGCCGGCCGCAAGCGCCGGGAGATCCGGGGCGGCGAGAAGGTGTTCGTCAACGCGCCGGAAGACGGGTGGATACGGGGGAGCCGCGAGGACCTCCGTATCGTCGCCGAGGAGACCTGGCACGCCGTTGCCCAACGTCTCGCCAGGCGCCCCGGCTTCAGGGCCCGGGGGCCACAACCCCGCGACATTATGGCGGGGAACATGCTCTGCAGTGCCTGCGGCGGTCGCAAGTACCTCGTTGGGGGCGCCGGCCCGCTCCAACCCCGTTACGCACGCGGACGCCGCCACCAGGGCGGCGACGCCGCCCGGGTGGCGGCGTGCGGGGCCCGCCCCGGCCCGCGCGGGGACCCCAGCGGGCGGCGCCCCGGTGAACAACCCCCGGCGCGCCGCCGCCCGGG
>JAJDAI010000355.1 GCA_029261955.1 Deltaproteobacteria bacterium
CCCGCGCCGCCGCCTGGAGGTACACCTCGGTCTTGCCGCTGCCGGTGATCCCGTGCAGCAGGTACGAGCCGAACTCACGGCGCCCGATGGCGGCGCCCAGCTCCAACAAGGCGGAGGCCTGGGCCGCGGTCGGGGCCCGCGGCACTGCGTCGGCGGGATCGATGTCCACCTGCTCCGCCGCTTCCAGGCGCAACGGGCGCTCGGTCACCTCCACCAGGTCCTTGTCCCGGAGCACCTTGAGGTGGGGCGCAGCGTTGGGGAAGGCGTCGCGGATCGCGCCCAGGGGCGCCGGGCTGAAGCGACCGAGCCAGTCGATGAGGCGATCGCGCACCGGACCCACCCGGGCGAAGGCCGAGCGCGCAGCCAGGGGATCGCCGCGCAGGCTGTAGACCGGCTCGGTCTTCACCTTCACGACCGAGCCCACCTCGGCCTGCACGATCTCGACCCAGCCCCGCTTCTCGAGGCCCTTGAGCACGCGCTCCGTCACACCGCGCAGCCGGCTCAGCGTGGGCATCGCCAGGGCACGCACGGGGGACGCAGCGAGTCGCTGGAGCACCTCGGCCGTCGCCTCGTCCCCCGCGGAGGCCTCGGCCGCCGCCATCCCCTCGTCGAGCAGGCGCACGGTCCGCCGCGACGCGGAGCGGGTGGAGCCGGGCAGCGCCGTGCGGACCACCTCGCCCAGCGGGTGCGCGTAGTAGGAAGCCAGCCACCGGAACAGCGGCACGAGCTCCGCATCGAAGAGCGGCTCGGCGACGGCCAGGAAGTCGATCGCCTTGAGTCGCATGCCCTCGGGCGGCGGCCCCAGGCCGATCACGTAGCCCGTCAGCCGGCGACGGCCGAAGGGCACGGACACCGCACAGCCCACCTGGACCTGAGCCCGCAGGGACGCCGGCACGGAGTAGTGGAAGGCCCCCGGAACGGGCAGGGGCACGGCGACCTCCGCCGCGAGCACCACCTCGGGGGGGGCGCCCAGGGGCAGGGCGGTCTGGGAGGTCACAGGAGCACCGAAGCGATCACAGACCGCGAACGCGCTCCTGCTGCTCGGCCTCGGTCTTGCAATCGATGCAGTGGGTGGTGACCGGGCGGGCCATGAGGCGGCCCTGGCCGATCTCCTCGCCGCAGATCACGCACTCACCGTAGTCCTCGTCGTCGATGCGCTCGAGGGCCTGGCGGATCTTGAAGATGAGCTTTCGCTCGCGGTCCTTCATCCGGAGGGTGAAGTCGCGATCGGACTCGTGCGAGGCGAGATCGATGGCGTCGGGAAGGTTCTCCTTCTCCGCGACCAACTCTCCAACGCCTGCCTCGGCCTCTCGCTGCAGCGCATCCAGACGCTCGTTGAGCAGCTTCCGAAAGAACTCCCGACGCTCAGCTTCCATGCGTCCTCCACAGGGGGCGGCCCCATCGGGGGCGGTGTCCGGTCCAACCAAGAAAGGCTGGGGGCGGGCGACTATATGGAGCACGACATGCGCTCGCAAGGGGGATCGAACGGTCTACGATCGCACCGCGTGCCCGCGCTCCTCCTGCCCCTGCTCGCCGCGCTGCTGGTCGCCACCCCGGCTGCGGCCGAGCCAGCGCTCACCCGAGCCCCCGAGCTGCGGACCGAGGTCCTGCCGGCCTACCCCGAGCAGCTCGAGCGCGACGGCGTGCAGGGGGACGTCGTCGTGCGGCTGCACGTGGACGAGGGCGGGGTCGTCACCGGGGCGGCGCTGCTCGCCCCCCTGCACCCCGAGCTGGACGCGTCCGCGCTGGAGGCGGCGCTGCGCCTGCGCTTCATCCCGGCCGAGGTCGACGGCGAGCCCGCCGCGATCACCATCGACTACACCTTCACCTTCCGGGCCGAGACCCCCGCCCCCGTCGCGGCGGTCACGGGCCGCCTCACCGACCGCCGCTCCGGCCAGCCCATTCCCGGGGCGACGATCTCCGTCTCGGGCCTGGACGCCGCGACCGAGTCCGATGCCCGGGGCCGATTCGCCCTGAGCGAGCTCCCACCTGGCGAGCACAGCGTCGTCCTCTTCCACCCGGACTTCGAGCGCCTCGTCCAGACCGTGACCCTGGTGCAGAACGAGGAGCTCACGGTCGAGGGCTGGCTCGTGCCCACCGCGGGTCCGGCCGAGACGGTCGTGAGCGCACGCAAGCCGTGGCGCGAGGTGGCCCGGGCTCCCCTCTACCCGGACGAGACGCCGATCGTCGGCCGCTGGGAACTCACGCGGCGGGACATCGAGCTGACGCCGGGCGCGATGGGCGAGGTCACGAAGGTGGTCGCCCAGCTCCCCGGCGTGGTGGCCGACACCGACATGTTCGCGACCTTCCACGTGCGGGGCGGCGCGCAGCACGAGACCGGCTTCTTCCTCGACGGCGTGCAGATGCTCAACCCCAACCACCTGGGCGGCACCTTCACGCTGTTCAACCCCAAGCTCGTGCGCACCGTCCGCCTGGACACCGCAGCGGCCCCCGCGGCGCAGGGGGACTTCCTCAGCGGCGCGCTCGCCGTCGACTACATCGACGGGGACAACGCCGAGGTCGACGGCCTGCTCGACGTGAACATGGCGATGGCCTCGCTCCACGTCTCCGGTCCCCTCGGGCCCAAGGGGGCGCCGGCGACCTTCCTGGTCTCGGCCCGCCGCTCCTACTTCGAGGCCTACTTCGCGCTGCTGAAGGCGGTCGGCCTCTTCGACGAGCAGTTCGTGGGCATGGCCTTCGGGGAGTACCTGGCGCGCATCACGGCCGGAACGGAGTCCACGCCGCATCGCCTCCGCTTCACGATCATGCACAGCCACGACCGCCTGCAGATCGATCCAGGCGACCCCGCAGCGAGCGACGCGGTCATCGCCCTGTCCCAAGGCATCGACACCTCCAATCGGGTGAGCCTCGTGTCCGCCGACTGGCGCTGGCGGGTCGCCGAGCCGGTGAACGTGAGCCTGCTGGCCTACTTCACTCACGACGCCGAGCTGCGGCTCCAGGACGCCTCCTTCAACGTGTCCCGCGCCGTGAACACCTGGCGACCGGGCCTGCGCGCGACCCTCGACGCCACCCTGTTCGAGGGCAACCGCCTCTCCGCTGGGGTGGACGCGCAGTGGTTCAGCACCTCGGGCGACGGCGCCATCAAGGACCCGCGCGTGGTGCCGAGCTGGGCGGCGACCCCCTGGACCAGGCTGGCGGAGCGTGAGTTCCACTTCGAGTCGTCGCGTGACTGGACCGAGCTGGCCTTCTTCATCCAGGACGACTGGGCGCGCATCGGCGGCTTGCCCCTCTCGCTCACGGCGGGCCTGCGGGCCCAGGTGCTCGGGCCCACCGACGAGGTCCTGGTCTCACCCCGCGGCGGCCTCTCGGTGCCCCTGCCCACGGGCACGACCATCAAGGCCTCACTGGGCCTCTTCCACCAGCCGCTGCGGGACCCCGTGGTGCTGGACCCCCTCGTCGGCGCGAGGGAGCCCCAGGCCGAGCGGGTCATCTCCATCGCCGCAGGGGTCGAGCAGTGGCTGCCCTTCGGGGGGCTGATCCGCGTCGAGGGCTACCACAAGATCCTGGACCGCCTGCTGGTCCACCCCGACACGGTGGCCGCGCTCGACCGCGGCGGCACCTGGGAGAGCATCGGCACGGGCACGGCCTCGGGCCTCGATGCGTTCTTCGGGGCGCGCGGCGAGAACTGGAATGTCGCGGCCACCTACAGCCTGGGCTTCAGCCGCCGCACCAACCCCTTGAACGAGGCGGGGGAGCAGACGATCCGACCCGCCTGGGATCAGCGCCACGGGATCCGCCTCGCCGGCCTGGTGCGCTTCGGGACCAACCGCCGCTGGGCCGTCTCCGGCACCTGGGAGCTGCGCTCCGGTCGGCCGCTCACGCCGGTCAGCCGGCGACGCGACGACAGCGGCACCTGGACCAGCACGCCCTACGCCTACAACAGCCGCGACCTCGGCTGGTGGACCGAACTCAGCCTCCGGGTGGAGCACCACTTCCCCCTGAAGAACCAGGCGAAGATGACCATCTACCTGGACGTGCTCAACGCCACCCACGCGCAGGGCCAGTTCATCTGGATCTACGGCGAGGGGGCGCCCGGCGAGGACGGCGACTTGGACGCACCCCGCGCCGGCATCTTCCGGCAGCTGCCGATCCGACCGTGGATCGGAGGGCGCATCGAGTTCTGATCCGCCCTAATCTGCGCTCATGGACGTCGACGCGATCCTCGAACAGACCCAGTGGGACACCTTCTGGATGCCGCCGGACTGCCGGATCATCGACCGCCCCGAGCTCCAGTACTCGGTGTGTGCCCGCGACGTGGAGTCGCTCAACATCGTCACCCGCATCCGCGCGCCGGACCCCGAACTCCCCCGGCTCTTCGACGAAGTCGCGGCCGCGCACGCGGGGCGCACCTCGCGGGTCCTGGTCGTTCCGGGCAACCGCACCGACGGGCTCATCGAGACGCTCCAGGGGCACGACTACCGCCTCACGCACGAGCACGGCGCCTTCTCCCTGAACGTCAGCGCCTACGAGCCGCGTGAGGCTCCCCCGGGGGTCGTGGTGCGACCCGTGAGGACCCGCCAGGACGTCGAGGGCGCCTACGAGGCGGCCCGGCGGGCCTTCGACAACGACACCACCCCCGAGCGCACCGAGGACGAGCTCCGAGAGCACCTGCGGCGCTGCACGATGCCGGGGGCGCGCGTGGTCCGGGTGGTGGCCTGGGAGCGGGGAAAGCCCGTGGGCTCGGGCGGCTTCACCATCTACCCGAAGCTGAAGTTCGGCTTCCTCTGGGCTGGCTGCGTGGTGCCGGAAGCGCGCGGGCGGGGCATCTACTCCGCGGTGCTCACGGCGCGGGTGCGCGAGGCGCAGCGTCGAGGCCTCCACCAGGTCGGGCTCTACGCGCGGCTGGGGACATCAGCCCCGATCGTCGAGAAGCAGGGCTTCGTGCGGCACGGACGCATGGAGTACTGGGATCACGCGGCCGAAAGGAAGCGCATCCCGAACTCCCAGTAGCCGCTGGGCAGCCGGCGACGGCGGACGACCTCGCAACGCACCTCGTGCTTGCCGCCGCGCGCGCTCAACACGGTCAACTGCACCACCCGGTCGTCGTTGATCTTCACGCGCGCCAGCACCCGCATGCCGCCCTCGGAGATGTCCACGGCGACGCCGTCGCGCCGATCCCGGAGCTTGGGCGTGTCGCCCTCACCGAGGGGCAGGATGATCACCGGGCCCACGCAGGGCTTGCGGGCGCTCGCGCGCCGTTCGTCGATGCCGCTCGGGGCCCCACGGCCCAGGTCCTCGTGCAGCTCGCGCACGACGTCCGCGAGGGAGGGGGCGGCGGCCTTGTGGGTGAAGGGCAACTGCATCACTGGATCCCATCGGACGGATCGGGAGGAGGTTGAGCCGAGGTACCCTTTCGCAGCCCCCATCGAGCCCGAGATCCGGAGTCTGCGCCCTTGAAGAAGCTGCTGCTGGTCCTGCTGATCGTCGCCGGAGGCCTGCTCCTGGTCCCGCTGGGCGACACCTCGTCGGACTCCTACTCAGTGGTCAAGGGCGACACCCTCGGCCGCATCGCGCAGCGGCAGGGCGTCTCCGTCGACGAGCTGCGGCAATGGAACGGCATCGACGGTGACCTCATCGAGATCGGGCAGCAGCTGGCGCTCGGCCCTTCCGGCCCGGGCACCCCGGTCTGGCAGCTGCTCCGCGAGCGCTTCCTGCCCAAGGAGGCCCCCGAGGAGGCCGTCCAGGAGGCGGAGCCGGTGACCGAGAAGCGGACCCGTCGGCGCGCCACGCGCGACAGGGTCGAATCGCCCCCCTCCGACGTCGACGCCGAAGCCCCGAGCTACGACCCGCTCCACATGCCCCCAGCGAAGCCCTGCCTGGACCCGACCACGGGCACGGGCGGCGGCAGCTTCGGGCGCAGCCAGGGGCTCGACCACGGGCAGATCAACGACGCGGTGGCTGGCTTCCAGAAGGAGACCTTCCGGTGCTTCGAGGGCCGGCCGGAGACCCGGGGCGAGATCGTTCTGTCGATCGTGGTCGGCTGCGATGGGCGCGTTCTGCGCAGCTCCGTCGAAGACAACGACACGGGCGACGCCGACTTCGGCGTCTGCGTCGCCGAGGTCTTCCGCCACGCCCCCTTCCCGGCTCACGCCCGGGACGAGGCCGAGTTCGCCGTGCCGCTGCGCTTCACCCCCGTGAGGTAGGACTCACGCGTTGGCGAGGGCCCCCTCGAAGGCGTCGCCGATCTGCTCCAGGGCCTCGGCGTCGTGCGCCAAGCTGAGGAAGGCCGACTCAAAGGCCGAGGGCGCAGCGTAGATGCCCCGCTCCAGCAGCCCCTGGAAGACCCGCCCGAAGCGCTCGGTGTCGCAGGCCTTCGCGTCCTCCAGCGAGGTCACGGCCTCGTCGCGGAAGTAGGTGCAGAACATCGACCCGACCCGCTGGACGCGCGCACCACCGCCGGTCTTGGCGATGGCCGCCTCCAACCGCTGCTGGAGCCAGGCGCCCTTGGCCTCGAGCTCGTCGTAGGCCCCCGGCGTGAGCTGCGTGAGGGTGGCCTTGCCGCCCGCCACCGCCAGCGGGTTTCCGCTCAGCGTGCCCGCCTGGTAGATGGGCCCGACGGGCGCCATCTGCTGCATCAGGTCTCGGCGACCGCCGTAGGCGCCGACCGGCAGCCCGCCGCCGATCACCTTGCCGAGGCAGACCAGATCGCCGGTCACACCGAAGAGCTCCTGCGCACCGCCCCGCGCCACGCGGAAGCCCGTCATGACCTCGTCCACCACGAGCAGCGTGCCGTGCTCCGTGCAGAGCGAGCGCAGGCCATCGAGGAAGCCCGGAAGCGGCGGGACCAGGCCCATGTTGCCGGCGATGGGCTCGAGGATGATGGCCGCGACGGCGCCGGGGTGAGCCTCGAGGCAGGCGCGGACCGCGTCCACGTCGTTGTAGGGCAGCGTGAGCGTGAGCGACGCGATGGCCGCCGGCACGCCGGGCGAGTCGGGCTGGCCCAGCGTGAGCGCACCGGACCCGGCGCTCACGAGCAGCCCGTCGCTGTGCCCGTGGTAGCAGCCGTCGAACTTGATGATGAGGTCCCGGCCGGTCGCTCCCCGAGCCAGCCGCAGGGCGGACATCGTGGCTTCGGTGCCCGAGTTGACGAGCCGCACGACCTCGCAGCCGGGCACACGCTCACAGAGCATCTCCGCGAACTCGACCTCAGCCCCCGTCGCAGCCCCGAAGGACGTGCCGGACTCCAACGCCTCAGCCAGGGCCGCGTTCACGGCCGGGT
>JAJDAI010000356.1 GCA_029261955.1 Deltaproteobacteria bacterium
GCCCTCGGGCAGGCCGCTCTTGAGTTCGTCGAGGCGCTCGCGGACCCGCTCCGCCACCGCCAGGGCGTTCTCGCCGAAGCGCATGACGATGACGCCGGTGACGACCTCGCCCAGGCCGTTCATGTCGACAACGCCACGCCGGATCTCCGGCCCCATCTGCACCCGCGCCACCTGTTTGAGCAGGATGGGCGTGTGGCTCTCCGCGTCGACGCCGATGGGGATGCCCTCCAGGTCGTCGAGGCTGGCGATGTAGCCCTTGCCTCGGACCATGAACTCGGTCTCGCCCATCTCGATCAGGCGGCCGCCCACGTCCGTGTTGGAGCGCTGGATCGCCTTGCGGACCTTTGCCAGGGGGATGCCGTAGGCGCGCAGGCGCTCGGGGTCGACCTCGACCTGGTACTGCCGGACGTGGCCGCCGACGCTCGCGACCTCCGCCACGCCGGGCAGCGCCATCAGCTCGTAGCGCAGGAACCAGTCCTGGGTGGAGCGCAGCTGCGCGAGATCGAGGCCCGTGAACTCCACAGCGCGCTGCAGCTCCGGGTAGGAGAGGCCGCCGTCGCGGTCGCGGTCGAAGCCGTCGACGACGAAGCGAGCCGAGTCGTCGCTCCAGCTGCGCGCTGCGGCGTTTCTGAGATCCGGGAAGAGGGCCTCGGGCGGGGGTCCGAAGAGGGCGTCGAGCTGCTCCCGCGTGTAGACGTGGAAGCCGTCCTCCACCAGGGGGGCCCCCTCCGGGTTCGGCAGCTCGGCCGCCGAGACCACGCCGTCGCCGTTCGCGTCGTTGCGGGCCCGGAGCACGGCCGCGCGCGCCCCGAAGTCCGACAGCGAGTACATGTAGACCCAGCCGACCCCAGTCGCGTCGGGGCCCAGCTGCGGCGAGGTGCCGTCGGGCAGGCGGCTCTGGACGAAGTTGAGGTACTCGAGCACGCGGCTGCGCGCCCAGTACAGGTCCGTGCCCTCCTCGAAGATCACGTAGACCATCGAGAAGCCGAAGAAGCTGTAGCCGCGCACGGTCTTGGCGTAGGGCACCGAGAGCATCGCGGTGGTCAGCGGGTAGGTGACCTGGTCCTCGACGACCTCGGGGCCCTGCCCGGCGTACTCCGTGAAGACGATGACCTGGACGTCGCTGAGGTCCGGGATGGCGTCGACGGGCGTGGTGTACATGGCCCAGGCGCCCGCGAGCGTGACGAGGGCGGTCAGGATGATGACCAGGAAGCGGTTGTGCACGCTCCAGGTAATGAGGCGTTCGATCATGGCGAGCTCCTCAGTGCCCGTGGGCGCTGTGATCGGCGGCAGCCGGGGGGGCCATCGGCACCAGGTCCATGCCGCAGATGGGGCAGGAGCCTGCTTGATCCGTCTGGATCTCCGGGTGCATGGGGCACGTCCACCGCTCTGCGTCGGGTGCCTCCTCCAGGGTCGGCGGGTCATCGCCCCCCTTCTGGAGTCGGGCGGCGAGCAGCTTGTTGATCGCCTCCTGGAGCTGGCTCTCCGAGTCGAGCAGGAACTGCCCGCTGATGACGATGGACTCGCCCGCGGTGAGCCCCGCGGTCACCTCGGTCAGATGACGATCGCCAACCACGCCGGTGTCGATGTCGCGCGGTTCGTAGCGGCCGATGCCCTTGCTCACGAAGACCAGCTGGCGCTCGCCGGAGTGCAGGATGGCCTCGGTCGGCACGATGAGCGCGTCGTCCTTGCGGCGCGTCTCGATGAGGACGGTGGCGAACATGCCCGGCTTCAGTTCGAGGCCGGGGTTCGGGAACTCCAGGCGCACGGTCAGGGTGCGGCTCTTCGTGTTCAGGGTCGGGTAGACGTAGCTGACCTCACCGACGATCTGGCGGCCGGCCGCGAAGGCCAGCTCCATCGACGCCTTCTGGCCGGTGCGAACCCAGGCGGCGTCGTGCTCGTAGACCTCGGTGCGCACCCAGATGCTCTGCAGGTTGCCGATGCGGTAGAGGTCCTTCCCAGCGTTGACGCGGGCCCCCTCGACGACCTCCTTGTGCAGCACGAAGCCGGAGCGGGGCGCGATGACCGGGATGGTGCGGCGGGCCTCGCCGGCCTTGATGGCGGCGTCGAGCACGGAGGAGGGCACGTCCCAGTTCCGGAGCCTCGTGCGGGTCGCCTTGACCCGCGGGCCGTCGGGGCCTTCGCTGCGCAAGGCCAGGAGCAGCTCGTCCTGGGCCGCGACGACCTCGGGCGAGTAGATCTCGAAGAGCGTCTGGCCCTTCTTCACCTCTGCGCCGGTCTCGTCCACGCGGATCCGCTCGATCCAGCCGGAGTAGCGCAGGTTGACGACGGAGACCTCGTCCTCGGCCACCTCGATCTCGCCGAGGGTGCGGACGTGGCGGAAGATCGGACCGACGGTCGCCTTTGCGATGCGCACGCCCATGTTCTGGACGACGGTCGGGTCGATGACGACGACGTTCTCCGAGGCCTTCGGGGCGTCGTCCTCGTAGACCGGCACCAGATCCATGCCCATGGGCGACTTGCCCGGCTGGTCGGCGATGTAGGTGGGGTCCATCGGCGCGACCCAGTACTTGATGGTCTTCTCCCCCGCTGGCGCCGCAGCGGCCTCGGGCCGGCGGAGGGGCGTGAGGTCCATCCCGCAGATGGGGCAGCTGCCGGGGCCCTCGTTGACGACCTCGGGGTGCATGCCGCAGGTGTACAGGCCGCCTTCCTCGTGCTCGTGCTCGTCGTTCTGGGCGGACTCCGGCTCGGAGGAGGCGCAGGCGGCGAGCAGCAGCGCGGCGGCCAGCAGGATCAGGCGAAGGGGGCGGGACATCATTCGGCTCCCTCGGCGAAGACGTCGCCGATGAGGGTGAGGATCTGGGCGCGGGCGGAGGCGGCCTCGGCCTCGGCACGCAGGCGCTGTCGTTGCACGTCGAGCAGGTCGATCTCGGCGCGGATGAGATCGCTGAACCCGGCCCGGTCGACCTGGTAGGCGCTGGCGGTCGACTCCAGGGCTGCCCGGGCGGCGGTCTCAAGAGCGTTCCGGTAGGCGGCCGCGCGATCGGCGGCGCGGG
>JAJDAI010000357.1 GCA_029261955.1 Deltaproteobacteria bacterium
AGCGGAAGGAATCGGCGGGGTCCAGCTCGCTGTCGCCCTCGCCGTCCGCGCCCGGCAGGGGCGCGCCAGCGGCGTCGCGGAGCGGGGCGGAGTAGGGCGCCTGCGCGGTGTACTTGACGGCGATCCAGGGCTCGACGCCGCCGGTGCGCTTCGACGCCGCGAGGCCGAGCTGCACGCCCGCGCCGCCGTTGCCGGGTCCGGCCGAGCCGTCGTCGCGCAGCACGTCGTGGTTGCTGCCGCTCGGCGCCGTCAGCAGGAAGTCGAAGGCCAGGTTCATGGGAGCGGGGTCCCGCAGGATCGCGTCCTCGCCGATGGGCGCGATGCGGAAGCCGAGGCCGATGTCGCCCACGCCGTAGTGGGAGCGCGAGGCCGAGCCTGTGTCGAGCACCGATTGCTCGACCACGGAGCCGCTGGCCATGACCGGTCGGGCTGCGTCGGGATCGAGCGTCCAGTCCTGGGCGTCGCTCCAGGTGAGCTGGTCCCAGGCCACGATCGGCAGGTCGATGCGGGCCTGGATGCCGTGCCAGGCGGCGAAGCGGCCGGACACCAGCAGGCCGTGCTGCTGCCGGACGCCGCTGCCGGACTCGAGGTAGGGCTCGTCGGAGCTCGCCCGATCCTGGAGGCGCAGCACGTCGAGGCCGCCGTCGTAGCCGGCGTACAGGTCGCCCTTCCACTTCGGCGCGGTGGACGTGCGGTCGGCGGCGGAAGCCACCGTCGGCAGGAGCAGTGCGATCGCCAGCAGAAGCCTCACGGAGCACCCTCCCGACCGCGCAGGTCGTAGTCCTTCATCTTCAGCTGGAGCCCCTTGCGGGAGATGCCGAGCCGTCGTGCTGCGTGCGTCACGTTCCAATCGTCCTCCTGCAGGGCCCGAAGGATCAAGTCGCGTTCGAGAGCTTGTGTTCGCTCGCGCACGATGTCCTTGAGGTTGCCGTCGGGCATCGGGGCGTCGTCGCGCACCGTGTCGATGCCCGCCTGCTCGTCCCGCGTCTGGTCCCGCAGCTCCCGTGGCAGGTCCTCCATGGTCAGCAGCTCGCCCGAGGCCAGCAGC
Source organism: Deltaproteobacteria bacterium (assembly GCA_029261955.1). Lineage (GTDB taxonomy): Bacteria > Myxococcota_A > UBA796 > UBA9615 > UBA9615 > CALCXL01. Next base: position 1,049 of record JAJDAI010000357.1, read on the forward strand.
ACCATGCGCTCGACGATGTTCTCCAGCTGCCGGATGTTGCCGGGCCAGGGGTACTCGACCAGCGCGCGCTCCAGCTGGGCGTCCACGGCCGAGACGTCGCGCTCCAGCCGCTGGCTGAACTTCACGACGAAGTGCTGGATGAGCACGGGGATGTCCGAGGGCCGCTCGCGCAGCGGCGGCAGGATGATCGGCACGACGTTGAGTCGGTAGAAGAGGTCGTCGCGGAAGGCGCCGCTGTGCACCATCGCCTCGAGGGGGGCGTTGGTGGCCGCGACGAGGCGCACGTCCACGTGCACGGGGCGCATGCCGCCGACACGCTCGACCACACGCTCCTGGAGCACGCGCAGGAGCTTGACCTGCATGGGGCCGGGCAGCTCGCCGATCTCGTCCAGGAAGAGGGTGCCGCCGTCCGCCAGCTCGAAGCGGCCCGGCCGGCGGGTCACCGCGCCCGTGAACGCGCCCTTCTCGTGGCCGAAGAGCTCGGATTCGAAGAGGTTCTCGGGGATCGCGGTGCAGTTGACCGCGATGAAGGGGCCCTCGGCGCGGTCGCTCAGGCGGTGGATGGCCGAGGCGACCAGCTCCTTGCCGGTGCCTGATTCGCCGCGCAGCAGGATGGTCGTGGGGGAGGGGGCCACCTTGCGCATGAGCCCGAAGAGCTCCTGCATGGGCGGGGACACGCCGATGATGTCGCCGAGCACCTTGGACGCCTTGTCCGGCGGGGCCTGGCGCAGCGAGCTCTCCTCGGAGACCCCCGGCGCGTAGGCGCGCTCGCGGTTGGCGTTCCGGTGGGCGACGGCCTTGGCCATCATCGCCGACAGGTCCGACTCCTCGAAGGGCTTGGTGATGAAGTCGAAGGCGCCTTCGCGCATGGCGGAGACGGCCACATCGACGGTGCCGTGCGCGGTCAGCATCACGACCGGCGTGTCCGGGTTGGAGCTCTGGACCCAGCGGAGCAGCTCCATGCCGTCGCAGTTGGGCATGCGCAGATCGGTCAGAACGACGTCGAAGCTGGGGTCCGCGCGCCGGATCTTTGCCCGCGCTTCGTCCCCATCTGCGGCCGAGACCACCTCGTAGCCCTCGCTCTCCAGCAGGGCCTGGAGCACCCGTCGGATGTTGCGCTCGTCGTCGACGATGAGGACGCGGTCTGCCATGAAGCCCCGGGAGATTGAATAAGAGCGCGGGTTTCGACGTCCGAATGGGTGCCGCGCCGGCTGATTATAGTGAACCGCCTCGCCCGGGAGCGTCTTGCTACTCGACATCGCATTCGTTGCCTTCGTACTCGCCCTGATCCTGCTGGGTTGGTTCCGTGGACTGCTCTCCCAGGTGGTGACGATCGGGGCCTTCTTCCTGCTCTGGTGGTTCTTCGCGATCTGGTACCCGCCGGTGGACGGAATGCTCAGTTCTCTGGGCCCCGCATTCGAGCAGCACCCCTTCTTGAGGAGGCTCGTGGGCTTCTCCGGCGCCTACATGAGCGTGGTGCTGCTGGTGGGGCTGCTCGAGGTGATTCTGGTGAAGCGCGTCGGCGCGCTCAGCTTCAGCAACCACTGGGCCGGCGGGCTGCTCGGCGGCGTGAAGGGCCTGCTCTACGGTCTGGCGATCTTGTGGGGCATCGAGGCCGTCGTGCTCTGGGGGCGCCCCGCCACCGAAGCGCCGCCGCCGCTCATCGCCGAGAGCCGGGTCCTGACCGCCGCCGGCCCCTGGAATCCCGTGCGGGTGCTCACGCTGCGCGAGGCGCTGGTCGACGGCCTCGAGAAGGTGAAGGCGACCGTCGACGAGAAGCGGCCGCGCAACGACGACGACGACTCGTCCCTCAGCGCCCGCGCGAAGGAGCTGCTCGACTCGGTCCTGCCCGAGAAGCGGCAGATGACCCAGCTGCGGCCGCCGCCGAAGCCGAAGTCCCCGAAGGAGCTCATCCAGGAGAAGGCGCGCCAGCGCGACCTGCTGGAGCTGCAGGAGCTCTGGGAGGACCAGAGCTACCTCGAGCTTCTGCGGGATCCCCGCGTGCGCGAGCTGCTGGCGGACCCCGAGGCCCGCGCCCTGCTCCTGGGGGCCGTCGCGCCCTGAGGGAGCGCCGCGCGGGACCCTTTTCTTGGGCGATCGGTCGTGGCAGGGTCGGCCCCCCGCTCCGCCGAGGTTCCCCATGTCCGCACGTCTCCTGCTCGCCCTCCTGTTCCTGCTGCCGCTGACCGCCTGCCCTTCGGCGCAGCCCGCGGACGACGACGACATCACGCCGCCGGACGACGACGACGACGCGACGGCCCCCCCCGACGACGACGACGCAGCCGATGACGACGACTCCACGCCCCTGCCGCCGCCGGTGATGACGATGACCCCGAGCGAGGTCGACGCCGGCTCGGTCGTCGCGGTGCAGGTGGACCTCGAGAACTTCACGATCGACCAGGGCACCGGCGTGGCCGGGGCGGCGGCTGCGGTGAACTTCATCGGCCTGACCGAGCAGGTCCAGACGGACAACTTCAACGGCCGCTTCTTCTTCGGGCTCTTCGCCGAGGGGCCGCAGGCCTTCGGCTTGCAGAACGGGGCCGGCCTCTCGGTGCAGGCCGACTTCGAGCTCGCGCCCCTGGCGCCTGAGGACATCGGCACCCTGACGCCCCAGCAGCCGGGCAGCGTGACCCTCGCCGAGGCGGACGACTTCGGCGTCTTCGAGGTGGACCACGCCGGGGCGAACACCGTGTTCATGGCCCGCGCGACCGAGCTCGGCGACGAGGCCATGCACCCGGCGCTGCTGCTCGTGGACGAGACAGGCAACTCGGTCGACTTCGCGGCAGGCTTCGCGGCGGCGGACGGCAGCTACCCCGAGCCGCTCATCGCCTTCGACGTGGACCCGGGCACCTGGTTCGTGCAGGTCAGCGAGGCGGACGGCGCGAGCGGCGCGAACTTCTCGGCTGCCATCGAGTACCAGGCATTCGAGCTCGGCGCGGTGGTCGAGACCCCCGAGGTCGAGCCCAACGGGCTGGTCGACGACTGGCAGGACCTCGGCACCCTGAGCCCGGGGCAGTACCTGGTGACCGGCACGTCCCTGACCGCCGGCCACGACACCGAGACCAACAACCTCAACGCGGACCTGGACGTCTTCCGCTTCGCGGTCAGCGAGGACACCATCGCGCGCTTCACCCTGGACTGGCCGGGCACGGCCGAGGACTTCGACGCCGTGCTGCACGGCGACGCCGACGGGGTCCAGCTGGGCTTCGACTCGGACAGCAACCTGTCGGGCAACGTCCTGGCGAACACCGACCAGCCGCAGGTCGCGGTGCTGGGCCTGGAGGCCGGCGTGGGCTACGTGCTCGAGATCGGGAACTGGGAAGGCAGCGCCGACGCCGAGTGGAGCCTGGCCATCAAGGTCATGCCGGGCTCCTGGCCGGAGCCGCTGCCGCCGCCGGGGCGCTGAGCCGGAGCGAGCTCAGTCGCGCGGGTACTTGTTGACCTTGACCCGCTTCTCTTCGGGCGCCGGCCCGATGAGCAGGGTGATCTCGCCCTTCGCGGTCTTCTGGGACCAGCGCTCCGCGAGCGCAGCCAGCGTGTCGCGGTCGAACTCCTCGTGCACCTTGGTCAGCTCGCGCGCGAGGCAGGCGGGGCGCTCGGGTGCGGCCTCGGCGGCCACGGCCAGGACCTTCGCGATCTTGTGGGGCGAGACGTAGAGCACCGTCGTCGAGCGCAGGGCCATCGACTCGTGCAGCAGCGCCTTCGCGCGCCCGGGGCGCCCGGGCAGGAAGCCGATGAAGTGCAGGCGGTCCGTGGGCAGGCCCGCCGCGGAG
>JAJDAI010000358.1 GCA_029261955.1 Deltaproteobacteria bacterium
GCGAGCGCTTCGACTACAGCAACGTCAGCACCTTCCTGCTGTCGACGATCCTCATGCAGACCACGGGCGTGGACCCCCTGGACTTCGCCCGACAGCACCTCTTCGGGCCGCTCGGCATCACCGAGGTCCGCTGGGAGTGGAACGCCGACCGCCAGCCCATCGCCTGGGCGCGCATGTGGCTGAAGCCCGACGACATGGCCAAGATCGGCCTGCTCTACCTCCAGAAGGGGGCCTGGGACGGAACGCAGGTCCTGCCGGCGCAGTGGGTGCGCGACAGCCTGACCCCCTGGGCCTACCCGAAGAACGCCGTCAACATCCTCCAGCCCGACATGAGCAAGGACGGCGACAAGTCCAACCAGAACTTCTTCGCCCAACGCTTCTTCCGGCCCTTCGCCGACGGCTACGGCTACCAGTGGTGGCTGGACCGGGACGGCCCCTTCACGGCGCTCGGCACGAGCGGGCAGTACATCAGCGTCGCCCCCGAACAGGACCTGGTCTTCGTGGCTACGGCCAAGGCCCGCGGGCTCGCCCAGTTCATGCCGGCGACGCTGTTCCACGAGCACGTGCTCCCCGCCGTGGAATCGGAGAGCGCCCTGCCGCCGAACCCCGAAGCAGCGGCCCGGCTGGCGGCCCTCGCCGGCCCCCCGAAGCGGGTGGAGCAGGCCACGGCGGTGCCCGCGCTGCCTGCCATCGCCTCGCGGATCTCGGGGCGCACCTACTCCCTGGAGACCAACCCCTTCAGCACCGACAACCTGCGCTTCGTCTTCGAAGCGGACAGCGATCACGCCACGCTCGCCTTCACCGCGCGGGAGAGCTGGGACGTCGCTTTCCGCGTCGGGCTCGACGGGGTGCGGCGCTTGACCGACACCCACATGGGCACCTTCGCGGCGGTGGGGGGGTGGACCGGCCCGGCCACCTTCGCGGTGGACGTGGAGATCGTGGGCTACTCGACCTTCGACCGCTGGGAGTTCAGCTTCGAGGGAGACCGGGTGCAGGTCGTCGAGCACAGCATCAGCGGGGAGTTCAGCTACGCGGGGCAGGCGAAGTAGGGTCAGGGGCCCTTCTCAGCGCCGGCGCCGGTCAGCGGGACGAAGCGCACGGGCAGGGACTCGAGCTGCTCCAGCGTGCCGTCCTTGGTCTTGACGAAGGTCTTCAGCTGCTGGACCCCGCCCTCGGGGCCGATGGGCAGGACCAGGCGGCCGCCGACCTTGAGCTGATCCACCAGCGGCTGCGGCAGGTGATCCGGGGCGGCGGTGACCACGATGCTGTCGAAGGGGGCGTGCTCGGGCCAGCCCTGGTAGCCGTCGCCGGCCCGCACCGTCACGTTGCTCCGGCCCGCCTCCTTCAGGGCGGCGGCGGCCGTCGAGGCGAGCTCGGGCACGATCTCGATGCTGTAGACCTGCGCCACCAGCCGGGACAGCAGCGCCGCCTGGTAGCCGGAGCCGGTGCCGACCTCCAGCACGCGGTGCCCGGGCTGGGTCGCCAGCTGCTCGGTCATGCGCGCGACGATCCAGGGCTGGGAGATCGTCTGCTCATGCCCGATGGGCAGCGGCCGGTCCCAGTAGGCCGCGTGGCGGAAGCGCTCCGGCACGTAGCGGTGGCGCTCGGTGGCGCGCAGGGCCTCGAGCACGCGGGGGTCCTCGATGGCGGGCCGCGTGAGGCTGGACGCAGCCAGCTCCTTCACGAGCTGCTCCCGTGCAACGGCGTGCGGATCGGGCCCCTGCGCGGGCGCGGCCAGGACCCAGACGAGGGCCAGCGCGAGCATGCATCGAGCCTATCAGGGGGTTGAGGGGCCGGGCATGACTTCGGATCGAGGGAGCCTGACGCGAGCTGGTCAGAGTCCCCTCCCCCCTCAGATCAAGGTCACGTAGTTTGCCGTCCGCCGCCGCGGATCCCCCACGTGCCGGAAGTACCGCAGCCCCTCGACCCAGCGCAGGTCGGTGATCCGCTTCTCCTCGTGCACGCCCCACAGCCGCAGCACCTGCAGCAGGGCCGTCGGGCTGCGCTGGGCCAGCCGGCGCACGAGCCCCAAGGGGAGGCCCCGGTGAATGGCCGGCCGGAAGAGCAGGTAGAGGTTCACCAGCGCGCGCCGGTCCCCGCCGTCCACCTGGAGCTCCGCCGCCCGCAGGTCGGCCGCGCCCTGCGCGCCGTCGGGCAGGAAGCCGAGGGAGAAGGCGGTCTCCTCGAAGGAGGTGTGCGCCAGGGGGATCGCCAGGTTCACGCGCAGGGTGTCCACGCCCAGCTCGCGGTTGAGCCGGATGGTCTGCAGCACGTCGTCGGGCCGCTCGCCGGGCGCGCCGATCATGTTGTAGGTCATCAGCTCCATGCCGCGGTCCTTGATCAGGGCCCCGGCCTGGCGGATGGCGTCGTCCGTGACCCGCTTGCCCAAGATGCGCGCGCGCAGGTCCTCGTTGCCCGTCTCCACCCCGATGGCCACCCCGCAGCAGCCGGCACGCGCCAGGGCGTCCACCGTGCGCCCGGTGGTCAGCGGCACCGAGGTGTTGCAGGTGAAGGGCACGCGCACACGGTCGCGGTACAGCTCGGCGAACTCCTCCAGCCAGCCCGGGTGCACCGTGAAGAGGTCGTCGCTGAAGTGCACGCGGCGCAGGGGGTGGCTGGCCTGCACCGCCAACACCTCGTCCACGGCTCGCTGCGGTGACTTGCGGCGCACGAAGGTCCCGCTGCCCTCGGTCATCTCGCGCAGCGCGGTGTTCCAGCAGAAGGAGCAGTCGTGCACGCAGCCGCGGCCGGTGGCGAACTTCTTCCAGGGCAGCCGCGCGATGAAGTCGTAGCGAAAGTAGAGGGCCCGGTCGGGCATCGGCAGGGCGTCGAGGTCGGGCACCAGCGGGCGCAGCGGGTTGCGCACCAGCTCGCCCCCCTCCACGAAGACCAGGTTGTCGGCCTGACGCCAGTCCCGGGAGGCGTCGATCGCCCGCGCGACGTCCAGCACCGCCCCCTCGGCCTCGCCGATGCACACCGCGTCCACCGCCGGTTCGAAGGCCAGCTCGGGCGTGAAGGTCGCGTGGGTGCCTCCGAAGAGCACGACGGCGTCGGGGCTCGCCTCCTTCGCGAGCGCCGCGTCCGCCAGGGCCCGCTCGTGGCCAGCCACGGGGCAGGGAACGACGACGAGATCGGGGTCGTAGCGCCGGATCGCCCGCCGGGGATCGCGCTCCTCGTCCCCCAGGATCAGGTGCACGGGGTGCCCGTCCTGCCCCAGGACCGCCGCCAGCTCGCACAAGGCGAGCGACTCGTTGATCCCGCTGTCCTGCAGCACGAGAACCCGCGCCACGGCTCAGGCCCTCGCCCGCTTCGAGAGGACCCTCAAAGGCCGAGCACCCCGCGGGCGGCCGCGACGGCCCGCTTCAGCTGCGTCTTCGTCCGCACGCGCTTCACGCCGCGCACCAGCTGCCGCGGCCGGAAGTAGAAGCTCCGGTAGATGTCGAGGGTCGCGTCCTTGAGCTCCTGGGTCGTCAGGTCGGTGTCCAGGAAGGGCAGCTCGCGCAGCTCGCACAGGTGCAGCGTGTGCTCGCGCCAGAAGTCGTCCCCGCTGCGCTCGACGTACTCCTGGTACATCGGGCTGCCGGGCAGCATGAAGATGGGCGCCACCTGGATGAAGTCGAGGTCGAGCGACAGGATGAAGCGCTTCGTGCGCGCCACCGTCGCCAGGGTCTCGCCGGGGTGCCCCAGCGTGAAGAAGCCGAGCACCTCCATGCCGAACTCCCGCGCCCAGGCGATGGCGTCGCGCATGCGCTTCGCCCCGCCCTGCGGCTTCGCGGTGCGCGCCAGGATCTCCATGTCCCCGGACTCGAGCCCGAAGCAGATCCGCGTGCAGCCGGCCTTCGCCATCAGCTCCAGCGTGTCCCGCTCGACGTTGTCGACCCGCGCCCGCGCGGCCCAGATCACCTTGTCGGCCAGACCCCGCTCGATGAGCTCCTCGCAGATGGCCCGGGTGCGGGCCCGGCCCATGCAGAAGTTCGGGTCGAAGAAGTCGAACTCCTCGATGCCGTGGTTGCTGTAGCAGTGCTCCATCTCGTCGGCGATGGAGGTCGCGGACCGCTGCCGGAAGGGCACCTCGGGCAGCACGCAGAAGACGCAGGAGAAGGGGCAGCCCCAGCCGCTCATGATCGCGGTGAAGCGCCGGCGCTTCGACAGGATGGACCAGTAGGCATCCAGCCGACTGAGGTGCCGCGCCGGCCAGGGGGTGTCGTCCAGCTCCTCCCAGATCTCCGCCGGCTCGGTCATCACGGGCACGCCGTCCTTGCGGTAGGCGATGCCGGGCACCTCGCCCAGATCCCCCTCCGCGCGCCAGACCTCCAGCAGGCGCGGCAGCGTGCGCTCGGCGTCGGTGACGACCCCCCAGTCGATGGCGGGGTGGCTCAGCGTCTCCAGCGGGTACTGGCTCATGTGGATGCCGCCGACCACCACCGGCACGTTCACGGCCGCACGGATGGCCGTGATCCACTCGATGGAGAAGGCGAAGTCCAGGGTCGCCAGCGTGTAGCCGACGACGTCGGGCTCACTCGCCCGCACCCGCTCGATCGTCTGCTCCAGGCTCAGCCCGCCCGAGGTGGCATCGACGAACTCCACCTTCGCGCCGGCCTGCTCCAGGATCGCCGCGGCATAGAGCAGGCTCAGGGGCTGGATGGGCCCCAGCGCGTGCACGTTCTGCGCGAGCGCGGCGGTCTGTTCCAGGGCGACGTTGGGAAAGACGAGGCAGGCGCGCAGGCCGCGGAGGGGGAGAGGCATCCCTTCACCGTCACACCGCAGGGCAGACCGGCCATGAGATCGCTCAGGTCGGAACCTCCTGCGCCCCGGCCTCAGGCGGCCGCGCCGCGCCCCGGATCGTCGTCGGCGCCGCCAGCGAGGGCGGCGATCTCGGCCTCGCTCAGCACCACCTTCTCCTCGGTGCCGAACCACACGAAGGGGATGCCCGGCTCGCGGTAGCAGGTCGCGGGGATCTTGAAGGCGAGCTTGCGGTGCAGCTCCGGCAGCTTCGACCAGTGCAGGCCCTGCCGGCTGTGGTGAGCCGTGTGGTAGCCCAGGTTCCCCGTCATGCGGTTGTAGCCGCGGTGCAGGATGTTGTAGCTGGCCTCGTTGTGGTCGTCGGTGCTCAGGCCCGCGTGGTGGAAGTAGGTCGCCCAGGCCGTCAGGTAGAGCGACACGACCATCGGCAGGGCGAAGACCCAGACCGCGTTCCAGGGCTTCCAGACGACGAGCGCGGCGAGCAGCAGCGCCTGCGCGATGCCCATGCGCACGAAGGTCGCCCGCGCCTTCGGGTACTTCGCGCCCACCGTCCAGGCCCGCGGGTAGGCGGTCGCCGTGGTCAGCAGGCTGTACTCGTGCTCGCCCATGACCGAGCCGTCGGCGCGCGCCCAGGCGGACTCGTCCTTGCTCTGGTCCAGGTAGTTGATGTGGTGGCCGACCACGTGGTGCAGGAACCAGGTCTGCGAGGTCACGCCGGTCTGGAAGCCGAAGACGAGCTCCAGCAGCCGGTTGGCCCAGGCGGGCCGGAAGACCGAGAGGTGCTGGTGGTGGTGGTTCCACGAACAGATCCAGCCCTTGGGGATCGTGAGGGCGATCATCCAGAGCACCGGCGGCCACCACGCGGTGGACAGGCCGAAGACGGCCAGGTCGCAGGCGAAGACGGCGAGGATCAGGGCCACCGGAAGGCGGTCCTCGGGGTGGCGGAAGAGCGTCATGCCAATCACTCCAGCT
>JAJDAI010000359.1 GCA_029261955.1 Deltaproteobacteria bacterium
CTGGGCCGCGATCGCGAGGCGGCGGTACATCTCGCCCGCCCGCTCGCTGCCCCCGGTCATGCCGGAGATCACGACCGGCGCCTTCAGGAGACGGCCGAAGAGCTCCGCGCCCAGGTCCAGCTCGTCGGGGTGCCGGTCGGGCATCGGGTCGTGCGGCAGGCGGACCGAATCCCAGCCCGCGCGGGTGACCGCGGCCTCCACGTCCTCGGTCGCGACGATGTTCAGGTGGGCGGACTTGCGCAGGGAGCTGATGTGGCCGACCAGCCTCTGCTCCCCGTCCCCCGGCCAGGACTCGACGCGCAGGATGTGGCGGCGCATGCCGGCCGGCGCGCCGTCCTCGTGGCCCACGACCGTCGTGTGCGCATGGATCACCAGGGCGTCGCTGAGGCGCAGCAGCACCGTGGCCTGCTCGCCGCGGGGCAGACCCACGCTGTAGGTCACGTCCACGGCCAGCTCGGAGAGGGACAGCTCCTGCACGTAGCCAGGGTGGCCGTCCACCTGGATGGGAAGGTACGCGTCGAGACGAATCCGATCGCTCACGAGGTCCTCCAGCGCGCTGCCACCGCGAGCAACGATGCCACCGCCACGCCCCAGAACACCCAGTCCAGAATCGGAAGGTAGGGGTTGGGCAACCAGGCCAGGGGCACGCTCAGGGTAGCCACCAGGATGCCCGCCCACGCGAGCCAAGCACGACGGCTGGGTCGCGGACCGCGTCCGGCGGCCAGGACGAGCGCGAACGCCGAGGCCAGGATGCACAGCCAGGCGAACCAGTCCCCCACCGCGGCGTAGAGGGTGGGGAGCCGCACCCGCTTGACGTCCTGCACGAGCAGGGCCTCCGTGAAGACCTCGCTCTGCTCGGTGATCACCCCGCGGGCGTCCACAAAGGCGCTGATGCCGGTCGTCGCCGTGCGCACCAGCGGCACGCCGTACTCCGCGCTCTGGATCGCGGAGAGCATCAGGTGCTGGGTGGGGTTCGAGGTGTCACCGAACCAGGCGTCGTAGGTGATGTTGACCAGCAGGTCGGCGCCGGCACGAAAGCCGCCGCGCACGTAGCGGTGGCGGATGGCCTCGTAGCAGATCAGGAAGACAAAGCTGCCGTGCGGCGTCTCGTGGACGACCAGCCCCTCCCCCGGATCGAAGTTCCCGACCCCCTTGATCTTGCGCAGGATCGGGAAGACCGTCGCCAGCGGCATGAATTCGCCGAAGGGGAGCAGGATGTTCTTGTCGTAGCGCGGACCGAGCTTGCCGGCGGCGTCGATGCGGAACGCGGCGTTGTGGCGGGCCCTCGTTCCGTCCTCGCGCTTGCTGACCCCGCCGCCGCCGGTCCAGATCTCCACGTCGAACTCGTCGGCGAAGTCCAGGACGCGGGCGTTGCGCCGGCTGCTGGCGGGGCCGCGCAGGCCGCCTTCGGGCCAGACGAACACGTCGATGTCGGGGTCCGCCTCCATCGCGGTCGTCGCGGCGTCCACATAGAGGTTCGGGTGGGCGAAGGGGCCACGGCGGCCCAGGGCCCGCGACTTCGGCACCGTCAGGTTGGTCTGGAGCAGCGCGATGCGGGTCGTCGGCGCGGTGGCCTCAGCCACCTCGATCTTGTGCAGGCGGACCTGGGAGTACCCGAGCGCGACGACCAGGAAGCTGGCCAGGGCGACGGCCCCGGCGAGCACGGCGCGCCGGTTGTCCGGGCTCGGCGCCCGCCGTTGGTGGATCGCGGCGAGCACCAGGCAGTTGGAGACCAGCACGAAGAAGGTCATGCCCGGCACGCCGGTGAGCCCGGTCACCAGGAAGATCTCGGGCTGCTGGTACCAGGCGACACCCTGGAAGTAGGGGAAGAGCTGCGGGTTGAGGTACTCGCAGGCCACGAACCAGGCGGGGATGGCCACCGGCCACAGCCAGCCCGCCGCGCCCTTGATCGCCCCGTAGCCCCAGGCGAAGACCGCCGCGTAGAAGCCCCAGACCCCCGCGTAGCCGATCAGCACCAGGATGGCGGCCCAGGTGGGCAGGTTGCTGAAGGTCTGCACCGTGTGCACGACCCAGTAGAAGATGGCCGCCTGCGCGGACGCGCCCACGAGCCAGCCCGCGAGCAGGGCGCGCCCCCCGCGAAGCCGCTCCAGGACGAGCAGCGCCGGCACCCAGGAGATGGGGTGCAGCGGCCAGAGGTTCAGCGGGGGGGAGATGAGGGCCTGGACGGCGCCGGAGAAGACGAGCGCGATCACGGCGACGGCGACCAGAGAACGCTTGGTGGGGGTGCGCTCGGCCGCCATGGACGCGAACTAGCATGCGTGAGGAGGTGAGAGAACCCTGTGTGGTCTCATGGGCCCGCGCGGTCGATAGCCTCTCTGAGATTCAATGAACGCGCTCATGCGTTCGCGACCCGTTCGGCGAGGCATTCCCTGTCGATCCCTCACCGCGCCAACCAGACGAAGGCCGCCTCCATGACCCGCTTCTCCCTGCTCCTGCTGATCCTGCTGATCCCGATGCTGGCCGCCTGCCCGGACTCCGACGACGACGACTCCGCAGCGGACGACGACGACGCCACCGCAGACGACGACGACGCCACCGCAGACGACGACGACGCCACCGCAGACGACGACGACGCCTCCGCAGACGACGACGACGCCACCGCGGACGACGACGACAGCGCCGACGACGACGACTCGGCCGACGACGACGACTCGGCGGACGACGACGACAGCGCCGCGGCCCTCGACCAGGACGGGGACGGCTTCACCGACGACATCGACTGCAACGACCTCGACGGCAACGTGCACCCCGGCGCGGTCGAGCAGTGCGGCTCGGGCGTGGACGAGGACTGCGCGCCCGACACCGACTGCGACGACACCTGCCTGAGCGAGTTCGACTACAGCTTCTGCGCCGCGAACTTCCCGCCCCTCCCGACCCCGGTGCTGCACTGGGACTACGAGGCCCCCACGACCACCTCGATCACGGGCGTCGGCTCCAGCGCGACCGTCGGCACCTTCACCGGCACCCCCGGCTTCGCCCCGGGTCTGCTCGGCAACGGCGTCGTGCTGGACGGCAGCAGCTGGATCTTCGCGGACGCCGCGATCACGCTCCCGACCGACGACTTCACCCTCGTCACCTGGGTCCGCGCCACCGCGGCGGACAACACCGGCCCCTACCAGTTCCTCATGAGCAACGGGAACGGCAACCCCAACTACACCGGCGCCGGCCTGTTCGTGGGCGCCGGCAACAGCACCGGCGGACTGCTGGAGAACGGCACCCAGAACGGTGAGACCCTGCCCCCGGGCGACGCGATCTGCGAGGACGGCTGGTCCCAGGTCGCCCTGACCTTCAACGGCACGGACATGACGGTCACGGTGGACGGCGGCTGGAACAGCATCATCTCCGCGAGCTTCGGCTCGGTG
>JAJDAI010000360.1 GCA_029261955.1 Deltaproteobacteria bacterium
TCACGGCCCTCGGCGGCATGACCAACCCGCAAGAGGTCTCGATGGAGCTGCGCAATGTCTCCATCGCGCGTACGCCCTCCTCCGTCATCGCCGGTGGGCAGGTTCGCGTCCGGCCGCTCCGGGGGTGGGAGGTGGGCGTGCACGGTCTCGGCTACGACCTGGAGGTCGAGGAGCGCAAGGCCGCGCTGGGCGGGTTCTTGGAGGCCAACGCCCTCGCGGGGGGCTACCTCGACCTCTACGTCGAGGGGAACGCGCTGATGGCCCGGGAGGTGAGCTACGGGGAAGGGGGGGAGAACCTCGGATCCGCGCTTCAGCCCGGCTGGGCCTTCTACGGCGCTGCGACCGGCTACCTCGGAGCGGTGACGCTCACGCTCGAGGGCAAGAGCTACCGCAACGCTCGCATCCTCCAGCGGGCCGGGCCGGTGGTCCCACTTCAGTACAACCTGCCCCCGACCCTGGAGGACGACTTCTCCGTCACGGAGGACATCAACAACACCATCCAGAGCCAGGACGTCCACGGATGGCGTCTCGTCGCGGACCTCTGGCTGCTGCAGTCTGGCACCACGCTGTGGGGCTCTCTGACGAACTCCTTCGATGGGCAGAGGCACCCGGGCTTCAACGAGGAGCGAGAGATCATGCTCCACCCCCAGATCGGGCTCGATCAGCCGATCGAGCTGGGGCAGGGCAAGTCACTGCACCTGAAGGGGGACGTCGGCTACCGACACGACTTCCCCTGGCGGTTCCCCGCCGACCACCCGGAGCACGTGCCCGGCCAGTTCCTCACCAACCAGGGGGTGCTTCACTTCCGCCTCGACTTGGGGCTGACGCTCGGCAAGCACGCGATCGAGCTCGTCAGCACCTACCGACGACAGCACTGGACGCTGGAGGAGGAGGTCTGCTTCGAGAGCCTGGGCGACCCGGACTACTGCGATCGTGACGACGGCTGGGTCTCCATGGAGAACGCGCTCTCGTACACATTCATGGGCAAGTACACCGCGGCCTTGCACGTCGACTTCACGGACGATCCCCTCGTGCAGAACGCAAGCACGAACGGCTCCCCGGGGAACCTGTACTACGACGAGGCCTTCCGTTCGTCGGTCTACATCGGCGTCGAGGTGATCCTGAAGCCCGTGAGCAAGCTGGAGGTCTCGGTGTTCGGCGGCAGCCAGAAGGCGGGGATCGTGTGCACGGGAGGGGCCTGTCGCACGGTGCCGTCGTTCACGGGGGTCAAGTCGAAGGTGACCTTGAGGTTCTGAGCAGACGGTGCCGCTGCGCTGCAGTGTCGTGAAGCCGACCGCGCGTCGTCTGCTGCTCGAAGGTCGCGCTCGAAACGCCGCTCAATGGGAGTGTCCGCCGTGCCCCCCGCCCCCGCCACCGCCGCCGTGGTCCGGCGGACTGGGCGCGGGCCTCTTCTGCATGATGGGCCGACGTGCCTTCAGGGGCCGGGGCTGGGGAAGCTGCGGCCCCGCGAAGCCGCCCCGAGGTCCGCTCGCGATGCGTGCGCGCCGGACCCAGTCGAGCTCCGGGAACCCGCTGTCCAGGTAGGCGTTGCCCTCCGCCCGGATGCGGAGGGGGTCTGGCCCTCGTCCGGTTGGCGCCGCCTCGCCATACCCGAAGTAGAGGTTGTCGGCGATCTCGATGTCCCGGACCTTGCCGAAGGGCACGAAGCCTTGCTCGTCGAGCGCCAGGTTGTCCTTGTTGTTGATGAAGATCTGCGTGGTCCGCGTGCCCGGACCTGCCATCGCGAAGCTCACCATCCCCGCGGTGTTGGACTGAAGCCGCGGCTCGTCGTCCAGCTTCGCCTCCGACCACGCCGCGTTGACGGAGGGGTCGCCGTGCTCGCCGACCTGGGCCACGAATCCCCCGATCACGCGGAAGAACGCGGTGTCGTCGAAGAATCCGATGGTCACGAGGTTGTAGAACCGATCGACTGCCAGCGGCGCCCACGCGCGCGTCACGTCGATGAGAATCACCCCGTCGGTGGTGAACAGCTTCACCGAAAACTCCTCCGGCGCGGTCTCCGTGGCGAGGCTGGGGTTGAGGAGGGCAGGGGTGGTGGAGCGCTGGGGTTGGGTCCCGTGGCTCATCGCGCAGCCCTGCAGCAGGAATGCGAGGGCGATCAGGAGGGCCGGCAGGCAGAGGACGGAGGAGGGTCGGAGTGGGCTCATCAGCCCGATGCCTTCAAGCGCCATGCCATCGACGCGAACTCCTGATATTCGTCGGTGCCTGGGGACGGATGGCAGCCCGGTGCGCGGCGAGTGGGCCATTCTCCGCCGTTCTGTTGGGTTCTCTCCGACGAGCGAGAGGGGATGGGCCGGGCCGGCGCGCATGATGGTCGTCGTTGCCCACTCCGGTCGCAGGTGGTTCGGGAAACCAGCGGAGGGTGACTTGGGGTCGGTCAGAACGGCGGGGTCCGCGCAGTAGCACCGGCGGGGACCGTCGACCTCGCCCTTGGCACGCCCTGCGGCCTGCGACTGCCTGAGGTGCTGGCTCACGGTGGATGCGGTGACGGGCAGCTGCTCGGCGATCTCCCCCGCGAGGTACGCGTTCTGGAGATGAGGAACCGCAGGATGCGGACGCGGTGAGGGTGCCCGGCCGCTCGGCAGGGGGCGGCGGGCCGATCGTCTTCCTCGGGGCGCGGCTCGAAGGGCGACGGGCCAACGTCACAGCAGAACGAGGGGTCCACCGGCACTCGATTTCGTCGTTCGACGAATGACGAAATGGAGGCGGGGGGGCAAGCCGCCGGGCAGCGAGGCTCGTGAGCCGCAGACCCGCGACATCTGAGATCGTTTCAGGGAGCGCACTCAGAAGACCACCTCGCCCAGCGCTTCCTCCAGCTCAGCACTCGCTCGGTGCAGGGCCACCTCCGCGTCGATCGCCTCCTCCCGCGCGGCCAGAGCCTGCCGCTGCATCATCAAGACAGAGAGGAGCTCCTCCTCTCCAGTCTCGTACGCCCGCAGCACCAGCCGCAGGTTCTCCTCAGCGAGGGTTAGTGACTCGCCGCCAGTCACGCGAGACCGCTCCTCGGCGGCGCGCCACGAAATCAGGGCTCCTCTGACTTCACGTCCGACCTGCAGCTCCGCCGAGCTCGCCTGGAGGCTCGCTCGCTGGGCCCCCCCCTCTGCCCTCGCTACCCCGATCTGGTTCCGTTGCAGCGGGATCTCGAACGCCACTCCCGCTCCGACGATGTTCGCCTCCTCGCCTTCCCGCTCCCATCCCCCGCCCACCGACAAGCCGGGAGCGCCCAACGCGCGCGCCGCACGGAGCTGGGCGGCGGCGGCGGCCTCGTGTTCGTGGGCCGCGACGAGGTCGTCCCGGCCAGCCAGCGCGCGAGCGATCAGGGCTTCGTCGTCCCGCTTCAACCCCGTCGGCCAGGCAGGGATGGAGGCGCCGACGAGCGCCGGCGCGTCGCCGACGGGGAGGCCGAGCACCGCCTGCAGTCGTTGAGTTGCCTGCGCGAGTTCTCCGCGCGCGCTCCCTCTCCGGGCTTCCGCCAGTGCGCGATCGAGCGCGGCCGAGTTCGGCTGGAGGATGGAGACCTCCCCGACCTCGTAGCGACGACGGGCGGCCTGCTCGATCTCGAGGCCGAGGGAGACGGCCTCCTCGGCCAAACCGATGCGCAGCTCCGCTGCCGCGGCTTCGGCGAACGCGATCCGGGTCGCGGTCGTCACCCTCAATTCAACCCATCGGAGCCGCGCCTGGGCCTTGGCAATTCCCGCCGTCTCACGGTCGCGTCGGTGCCGCGCCGTCCTGCCCAGGTCCAGCGGGATCTGAAGGGATACTCCGACATCCGCGTCGGTGCCGTCCGCGGTGAGGCGAGCCCCCGCAGCCACGGAGACCTCCGGGTTCCTGGTCGGGGCTCGAGCACCTCGACGGGCTGCTTCTGCGCTCGTCACATCGATTCG
The DNA here is from genome assembly GCA_029261955.1 of Deltaproteobacteria bacterium. GTDB lineage: Bacteria > Myxococcota_A > UBA796 > UBA9615 > UBA9615 > CALCXL01. The sequence goes on from JAJDAI010000360.1 coordinate 3,906, forward strand.
AGCCGCTCGCACGCCAGGGTTCGACTCCAGCGCGACGGCGATCGCGTCGGCGAGGGTCAGCGTGCGCGGTTCCGGTGACTCCACGGCGAGGGCGATGCCCACGAGGAGACCGCAGCAGGCCATGAGAATGAGGGCGGGTTTCATGTCGAAACTCCTTCGCCGGCGTCGGCCCCACCGAGAGGCTCCCCTGGCTCTCGAGGCTCGGAGCGAGATTCGCCGAACGTCGCGTACAGCGCCGGCAGAACCACCAAGGTGAGGATCGTCGAGGTCACGATCCCCCCGATCACTACGGTGGCGAGAGGACGCTGCACCTCGCTCCCGACCCCGGCGGAGATCGCCATCGGAAAGAAGCCGACGGCGTCGGTTATCCCGGTCGCGAGCACAGGTCGCAGGCGCGTCTTCGCGGCCTCAATGACCGATGTGCGCATCGGCGACCCCGCTTCGAGTTGCTCGCGGATGGCTTCGATCAGGATCTGGCCGTTCAGAACCGCGATCCCAGTGAGCGCGATGAAGCCAACCGCCGCGCTGACGCTGAAGGGGATGCCCCGCAGCCACAGCGCAAGCACCGCGCCAACCGCAGCCAGCGGAATGCCGGTGTAGATGATGAGGACGTCGCGGAGCCGCTTCAGGCTGAAGTAGAGGAGCAGGAAGACGAGCAGCAGAACCACCGGCACGACCACGGCGAGCCGACGTTGAGCGCGGCGGAGGTTCTCGAACTGGCCGCCCCACTCGATGACGTAGCCTTCGGGCAGCGGCACGTTTTCGGCGATCCGGGCTTGGGCTTCGGCGACGAAAGACGCCGGGTCGCGGCCGCCGACGTTGGACTGGACGCGGATCAGCCGGCGGCCCCACTCGCGGTTGATGGTCGAAGCGGCTTCGCTCGTCTCGATGTCCGCCAGTGCGGAGACCGGCACGCTGGCGCCCGAGAGGGAGGGCAGGCGGACGGCGCCGATGGCTGCCGCGTCACTGCGGAATCGGTTCGGGAGCCGGACGACCAGCGGGAAGACCCGTTGTCCCTCGTAGATCTCGCCGACGCGGATGCCGCCAATCGCCTCGACGAAGTCGAGGACCTCCTGAGCGGCCACGCCGTAGCGCGCGATCCGCTGTTGATCCACGACCACGCTGGTCGTTGGCTGTCCGGTCAGCTGGTCGACGGAGATGTCTTCGGCGCCGGGCACCGCGAGGAGCTGTTGCTGCACCGCGTCGGCGAGCCGCAGCAGCTCGTCGAAGTCGTCCCCGATGATCTTGATGCCGATCTCAGACCGGATCCCCGAGACCATCTCGTTCATTCGCATCTCGATGGGCTGGGTGAAGACGATGTTCACGCCGGGAACCTCAGCTACCAGCGACTGCATCGCCGACACCAACCCCGTCTGGGTCTCGGCCCGAGTCCACTGCTCGCGTGGCCGGAGGCTCAAGAAGATGTCCGTCAACTCCAGACCCATCGGGTCTGTCGAGACCTCAGCCGTGCCAATCCGGCTCCATGCGAACTCGATCTCGTCGGGGAACTCTGCGAGCAGCAAGGCCTCGATCCGGGTGTTCCCGCGCACGGACTCATCGACCGAGACGCCCGCGAGCCGGATCGTGTTTGCTACCAGCGCTCCCTCACTCAGATGCGGGATGAACTCGCCGCCGAGCCTCGGCACCAGCAGCAGGGCCACGACCAGCAGCAGCGCCGCCGTCCCGATCACGCTGCGGCGGAACCGCAGCGCCGTGTCGACCACCCGCCCGTAGTGGCGCGTCAAGGCCAGGGCGAGCCGCCCCTCGGTCGCCGGGGCGCGGTGAGGCAGCAGGTAGAAGGAGAGGATCGGGGACAGGAATACGGCGGTGACCAGGGCGCCGCCGAGCGCGAAGATGAAGGTCCATGCCATCGGCCGGAACAGCTTCCCCTCGATCCCCTCCAGGGTCAGCACAGGCACGAAGACCAGCATGATGATGGCCATGCCGAACACGATCGGCCGGACCACCTTCACGCTGGAGTCGGCGATGGTCTGCAGACGTTCGTCGATGGTCAGCCGCCGCGCCAGGCCACGCTGGCGCTGTTGAAGCGCCCGCAGGTTGGCTTCGGTCATGACGACGGACCCATCCACCAGGATCCCGAAGTCGATGGCGCCGAGGCTCAGGAGGCTGGCCGCGATGGCGAACTCGTGCATCCCCTGGACCGCAAACAGCATCGCGATGGGAATGGCGACAGCGACGAGCAGGCCGGCGCGGAGGTTCCCGAGCAGCGCGAAGAGAACCAGGAGCACGAGCACCGCAGCCAC
>JAJDAI010000037.1 GCA_029261955.1 Deltaproteobacteria bacterium
CGGGTCGGTCACTCGGTGATCGCCGGCTACTCGCTGGGTGAAGACACCATCGAGATCCGGTTCATCGACGGCGCGCTTCGCCGCTACAGCGCCGAGCGGGCCGGGGTCGACAACGTGAGGCGCATGCAGGCGTCGGCGGAAGCCGGGGACGGGCTCTTCGAGCTCTGCAGCGACTGCGTGCCGGACTCCCTCGCCGGCTGAGCTTCAGGGCCCCGCGCTCCAGCGAACCGTCCGGGGCCGGCTGCAGGCGGTCTCGGTGCACAGCTGGACGTCCAGCTCGCCGGCGATCGCACCCGAGGTGCCGACGACCGTGATCACCTGCCGGCCCGTGAGCACCCAGGCCTCGCCCAGGCCGCCACCGAGCTCCGTCTTCGAGCCCTCGGGCAGGGTGAGCTCGGCCTCGGCCCGGCCGTCCACCCGCAGCGCGAGCGGGCGGGCGGTTCGCTCCTTCGTCCCGTAGACGTGGAAGCCGTCGGCGATGTCGAGGGTGATCGCGACGGTCTCCCCCCGCCGCTCGGCGCTCGTGCGCAAAGCCGCGTCCCAGACCACCGCCTGCGATTCCTGCGCTGGGGCGGCGATGAGCTGGCCCGAGGCGCGGTGTTCGGTGATGCGGGCGAGCACCTGCTCGGCGTCTTCACGCACGCGGTAGTTCACGTGCGTCTCGAAGAGCAGGACGGTGCCGTCGGGCGCCACCACGAGGGTGCCGGGGTGCGGCACGGACTCACGCTTCGGGTTCGTGATGCCCCAGCGGGCCCAGAGCGCCGGATCGACCGGCACGAAGGTCGCCTCGAGGCCCTTCTGGGGCACCACCCGGTTCAGGGTGTCCGGCGCGTCCGCGGTGAGCACGAGCAGGGTCGCGCCCGCCGCCGTGATCTGCTCGCTCAACCGGTCCCAGTCGCGCACCTGCGCAACGCAGAAGGGTCACCAGTCGGCGGAGCGGATCAGCTCGAGCACGACGTAGCCGCCGCTGGGGTCGGGCACCGCCACCTCGGCGCCGCCCAGGGTTCGCAGCGAGAGCGGCGCGAGCTTCATGCCGACCGCCAGGGGCTCCTCGACCGGATCGACGGCCGCGGCTGGCCCGGGCGCCACCGCGCAGGCGGTGACGAGGAGGAGCAACACGAGAAAACCAGGGGGGAAGCCGCGCACGCGGCGGAGCATAGCCGAGGGTCGCAGAGCCGAGCCCCCGACCGGAGCAGGGGGCGTCTGGCGAAACGCCGCGACCGCAGTAGGATCGTCCCCATGCAGATGAACCCCGAGGTCGACGCCTGGCTCGTGTCCTACGACAACCCCATGAAGGAGGTGGTCGTCGCCACGCGCGCCATCCTCCTCGGCGCGGACGAGCGCCTGGGCGAGTGCATCAAGTGGAAGAGCCCCACCTTCACCTGCGGCGGCAACCTCGCCAGCTTCAACCCGCGCAGCAAGAAGCACGCGAGCCTGATGTTCCACTCGGGAGCCCAGATCCCGGGGGACCACGCCATCCTGGAGGGCGACACGCCCACCGCCCGCACGGTGAAGATCGCGGACCTGGAGGACCTCACGGCCAAGCGCGCGGCGCTCGAAGCCGTGGTCCGGGCCTGGTGCGACTGGAAGTCGTGAGGCTCACGCTCGCCCTGCTGCTGGTCGCAGCGACCGCGCAGGCCGAGCCTTCCTGGGACGCTGCGGGCCTGTCCGCGGGCGAGCAGGACACGCTCCGCACCGTGATCGCCGACTGGCAGCCGAAGGCGGGCCCCGAGGCCACCGCCTGCCTCGCCTCGGAGGAGCGCGGGGCCTGCGCGGACACACCGAGCTCACCGCAGGCTCGCGGGCTGCTGCACAGCCTGGCCGGCATCGACGCGACCGCCGAGGGGCGCTTCGGGGAGGCGGCGCAGCACCTCCGGTCCGCGATCGGCGAGCTCGCCGGCTGGCTGCCGACGGGCCACCCGCTCTGGGGCCTGCTGCACTCCAGCCGCGGGGTGGCCCTGCACGCGGCCGGCGACCTGGCGGGGGCGGTCGAGGCCCACAGGACAGCCATCGTGGCGGGCTCGGCGAACGCCGAGGACCTGGCGGCCTACCACCTCAACCTGGCCTGGGCCTTCGCCAACCAGGGGCAGCAGGCCGAGGCCGCCACTGCCTGCGAGGGCGCCCTCATCGACCTGGAGGCGCCCTGGCTGCGGAGTCCGCCCGGGGTGCTCTGCCTGAACTACGTCGGCAGCATGCGCTTCGGGGTGGGGGACGTGGCCACGGCCGAGGCCCTGTGGACCCGATCCCTCGGCTACACCGAGGCCATCGCGCCGCCGGAGGACCCCTCGCGCCTGATGCTGATCGGCAACCTGGGCAACGCGGCCCTGCAGACGGGGCGCTACGACCTCGCAGTCGAACGCTTCCAGCAGGCGGTGGCCCTCGCGGAGAGCCAGCGGGGTCCTGGGGATTCGACCTACTGGTACTTCCTGGCGGAGGCCTACGCCGGGCGCGGCGATCTGGACCAGGCGGAGGCCTGGCACCAGCGCTTGCTGGACCTGCGCGTCGCGCAGAATCCCCGCTCGGCCGAGACGGCGATGTCCCTGACCTGGGTCGCTGCCCTCCAGCAGAAGCGGGGGCACTACGACGCGGCCGAGCGCAGCTTCCTCCGCGCGCTGGCTGTGGGCGAGGGGATCGATCCCGAGGGGCTCCAGGCGGCGGACGCGGTGGCGAAGCTGGGGGAGTTCTACCGGGAGGTGGGCCGTCTGGCCGAGGCCGGGGCCCTGCACGAGCGCGCGGTGGGGATCTGGCGAGCGACGCTCGGGGTCGAGGACCCGACCTACGCCGCGGGCCTCGTGAACCAGGCGAACCTGCTGCGTGAGCTCGGCGATCACGCGCGGACCAAGGTGCTCTACGAGGAGGCCCTGGCGAGCTACGAGCGCATCTACGGCCCCGAACACCCGCACACGGCAACAGCGCGCACGAACCTCGCCGGATTCCTGCAAAACCTGGGTGACTTCGACGCCGCGCTGCCCATGCTGGAGCAGGCCCTGGCGAGCTACGAGGCGGCGCTGGGGGCCGAGCACGAGTGGGTGGCGACCGGATTGAACAACCTCGCGCTGCTGCACTGGGCGAAGGGCGACCCAGCGACGGCCTGGCCCCTGCTCCAGCGCGCCACCGCGATCTGGGAGACCACCCTCGGGGCCTCGCACCCCAACACGCTGACGGGCCGCCAGAACCTCGCCCAGATCCTCTCCGACGTGGGGGAGCACCAGCTGGCCTACGACGTCCAGTCGCACGACCTCGAGGTCGCCCGGGCCCGGCTGGGGCCCGATCACCCGCTGGTGGGCGAGTCGACGATCCACCTGGCGTCGAACCTCGCCGCGGCGGGGAACGCGGAGGAGGCCTTGCAGGCCTATGGGGAGGCCCTCCGCATCGTGGAGCGCTCCGGCGGAGCGGAGCACCCCCGCGCGGCCGATGTGCGCGCCCTGCTCGCGCAGCTGCACTGGGATCTGGGCGCCGTGGGGCCGGCCAGGGAGCAGATCGGCCGGGCCTTCGGCATCGTGGAGACCCGCGTGCAGCCCCTGCTCACGGTGACGAGCGAGCGCGAGCGCATCGCCCTCATCCGGGCCGCGCGCTCCAAGCTCGACCTCCTGATCACCACTCACGATCGCCCGGCGGACGCGGCCCGCGTGCACGCCGCCGTGCTGCGCTGGAAGGGGGCGGTGAAGGCCTCCCTGGTGGCGGAGCGCTCGGCGCGGGACACGGCTGGAGACCCGGCGCTCGAGGCGCGGGTGCAGGAGCTGTCCGCGGTGCGCAGCGCCCTGGCGACCGCGCTCTTCGCGCCCCCGGGTGAGGCGGCGCAAGCCGGAGGCCTCGCGGAGCTCTCGGACCGCAAGGAGGCCCTGGAGCGGGAGCTGGCCCAAGCCTCGGCAGGCTTCGCGGCGCAGCAGGCCCGGCAGGCCCCCGACCCCCGTGAGCTCTGCCGTGAGCTGGCCCCCGACGAGGCGCTGGTGGACTTCTTGCGCTTCGGTCGCCGCCCGGGCAAGGACGACCCGGGGCTCGTCGTCGTGCCGCACTACACCGCCCTGGTCCTGCTCGGCGGGGCCTGCCGCACGCCGATCCGTGTCGAGCTGGGCGAGGCCGAGCCCACCGACAAGCTCATCGCCCGCTACCGGCGCCGGATCGCGTCGGGCGGCGGTCTGGAGCAGCTCATGCAGCGCTCGGAGGCGATCCGGGCCGCGGTGTGGGACCCCGTGGCCGCCGTGATCGCCGAGCGAGGCCGGATCTGGCTGGTGCCCGACGGCGGCCTCACGGGGCTGCCCTTCGGCGCGCTGGTCCGCGACGGCCGGTTCCTGGTCGAGGACCTGGAGCTGGGCTACCTGGCCTCGGCCACCGATCTGCTGCCCGCCGATCGGGCGCCGGGCGAAGGCTCGATCGTCGCCGGAGGCATCACCTACGACGCGGCCAGCGAGCCGGTGCAGGTGGCGACGAGCCGGGGTGCGCCCTGGGGCGCGCTGGACGCCTTCGGCTTCCTGCCTGCGACCGTGCCCGAAGCGAAGGCCGTGGCGAAGACGCTGGCCAGGCTCGGTCCCGTGTCGCTGCTCTCGGGCGCCGAAGCGAGCGAGGGGGCCATCCGCGCGGCCGCGCCGGGCAGCCGCTTCGTGCACCTGGCGACCCACGGCTTCTTCGCCACCGGCGACGTGCGCTCGGCCCTGTCCGGGGAGGACGCCGGCGCCGAGCGGGCGGTGGGCTTCAACCCCATGCTGCTCTCCGGCGTGGTGCTTGCGGGTGCCAACCAACGAGGCGGGGGCGGGGAAGACGGGGTGCTGACGGCCGAAGAGGTCGTGTCCCTCGACCTGCGGAGCGTGGAGCTGGTCACCCTGAGCGCCTGCGAGACCGGGCTCGGCGAGGTGACCGATGGCGAGGGGGTGCTCGGCCTGCGCCGCGCCTTTGCCCTCGCCGGCGCGCGGGCCCTGGCCCTGAGCCTGTGGAAGGTGCCCGACGCCGAGACGGGGCAGCTCATGGCGGCCTTCTACGCCGCCCTGGTCGACGGCGCCGCGCCCGTGCCGGCCCTGAGGACGGCGCAGCTCGCCCAGATCGAGGCCCTGCGCAGCGCCGGCCGGGCCCCTCACCCGCTCTTCTGGGCGGCCTTCCTGGTCAGCGGACGCTGAGGGCTCAGGAGGTGGCGCGCCTCGCCTCCCCCTGCCATCCTCCGCCGCCATGGACTCGATCTTCGCCGAAGGCGACCTCGCTCTCTTCATCGACGACAAGGGCCGCGAGGCCTACGGCGTGCTGACTCCCGGCAAACGCACCAGCCTGCGCGGTGACCACGTGCCGCACGACCGCGTCATCGGCGCGCCGCTGGGCATCCGCATGAGCTCGCGGCGGCACCGGGTCGTGCGGGTGCTGCCCGCGACCCTGCGCGATCACATCGAGAACATGCCGAAGCACGCCGCCATCATCCAACCGAAGGACGCCGCGGCGATCGTGCTCTACGCCGACGTCTTTCCCGGTGCGAAGGTGGTCGAGGGGGGCTTCGGCTCGGGCGCACTCAGCCTCTGCCTGCTGCGCGCCGTGGGTGCGACGGGCTCCCTGAGCACCTACGAGAACCGCGAGGAGGCGGCCAACCGCGGGCGCAAGAACGTGGTGGCCTTCACCGACGCGACGAACCACACCGTGCACGTCGCCGACATCTACGAGGGCATCAGCGAGACCGAGGTCGACCGCGTGGTGCTGGACGTGCCCGAGCCCTGGCAGGTGCTGGGGCCCGCGCGCGAGGCCCTGGTGCGCGGCGGGGTGCTCGCGGCCTACGTGCCCACGATCCTGCAGGTCCAGCGCTTCGTGCTCAGCATGCAGAAGGGCAAGGTCTGGACGAAGATCGAGTCGATGGAGATCCTGCACCGCGGTTGGTACATCACGCCCGAGAGCGTGCGCCCGGAGCACCGCATGGTCGGCCACACGGGCTTCCTCGTCTTCGCGCGGCGCGGCGCGGAGGAGGACCTGGACTGAGGCGGCTAGCCGACGCCCAGATCCCGCGCGATCACGTTGCGCTGCATCTCCGCCGTGCCGGAGAAGATCGTGGCGGGCACGGCGTCCCGCAGCATCCGCGCGATGCCCGACTCCTCCATGATCCCCAGCCCGCCGAAGATGGCGATGGCGTCCAGGCCCGACTGCACCGCCGCCTCCCCCACCGCGAGCTTCGCCATGGCCGAGTCCGCTGAGATCCCCCGCACCTCTCCCTGATCCAGGCGCCAGGCGGCGCGGTAGAGCAGCAGGCGCGCCGCCTCGAGGCGCAGCTTCATGTCCGCGACGCGGAAGGCCACCCCCTGGTGCTTCGCGATCGGCTTGCCGAAGGCCTTGCGGCTTCGGGCGTGAGCGACGACCTCGTCCAGCTGCCGGTCCATCATCCCGACGTACAGCGCGAACAGGCAGGCCCGCTCCCAGTTCATGGAGTGCGTGAAGATGGAGCCGCCCGTGCCGGCCGAGCCGAGCAGGGCGCCCGCGTCGAGGCTCACGTCCTCCAGAAAGATGTCCCCGATGGGCGAGCTGCGCAGGCCGAGCTTGTCGTAGGGCTGGCTGAGGCTGAGCCCGGGCGTGTCCCGCTCGATGAGGAAGGCCGAGATGCCCAGGTAGCCCGCGCCGGGCCGCGACATGGCGTGCACGAGGAAGAGGTCGGCGACGGGGGCGTTGGACGCGTAGCTCTTGCTGCCGTTGAGCAACCAGGAGCCGTCGGACTCGACCGCGGTCGTGCGCATCCCGCCGACATCCGAGCCGGCGTCGGGCTCGGTGATGCTGTGGGTGGCGATCCAGGCCCCGGACGCCAGCCTGGGCAGGTAGCGCGCCTTCTGCTCCTCGCTGCCGTAGCGCACCAGCGGCACGCTGCAGGCGAAGAGGTGCGCCGCGAGGGTGAAGCACAGCCCCGTGTCGGTGCAGCCACGCCCGAGGGCCTCCATGACGATCGCCGAGTCCAGGGCACCGAGGCCCAGCCCGCCGTGCTCCTCGGGGCTCACGAGGCCGCAGAGCCCCTGCCCTGCCAACGCGTCCCAGCGGGCCCGATCGAAGGCCCCCGAGGGCGCCTCACCGAGGTGCTTGCGCGCGAAGTCCAGGGTCCCGTCGTACAGGGCGCGCTGCTCGGGGCTGAAATCGAAGTCCACCACATCCTCCAGGAGTGGCCGGATCGTAGAGCACCGGGCCGGCCATCGCCGCGCTGCGGCCTGGATCGTGGTGTAGGCTCCCCGCCGCCGAACCGGAGCCGCCATGACCGAATTCCGCTACGAGCCCCTCTTCCAGTCCGACCACGAAGGCACGCAGTTCCGCCACCTCGGATCCGAGGGCGTGAGCACCGTCGACCTGGGCGGGCAGACCTTCCTGCAGGTAGAGCCCGCGGCGCTGACGGCGCTGGCGAGCGAGGCAATGAAGGACCTCAACCACCTGCTGCGGCCGGCGCACCTGGAGAAGGTGGCGGCCATCCTCGACGACGCCGAGTCGTCCACCAACGACCGCATCATGGCCACCGAGCTGCTGCGCAACGCCGTGATCGCGGCCGAGGGCATCTTCCCCAGCTGCCAGGACACCGGCACCGCCGCCATCACCGCGAAGCGCGGCGACCGCGTGCTGGTCACGGGCGACGACCACGAGGCCCTGAGCCGCGGCGTCTACGAGCGCTACCGGGACAGCAACCTGCGCTACTCCCAGGTCGCGCCGCTGGGCATGTTCAAGGAGCAGAACACCAAGACGAACCTGCCCGCGCAGATCGACGTCTTCGCGAAGAAGGGCGCCAGCTACGACTTCCTCTTCGTGGCCAAGGGCGGCGGATCGGCCAACAAGTTCAGCCTCTACCAGGAGACGAAGGCG
>JAJDAI010000361.1 GCA_029261955.1 Deltaproteobacteria bacterium
GGGCAGGAGGTCGACGACGGGGAGTGGCAGGTCGCCGCCGGCGCCGCGGGGCTCACCGCGGCCTTGCTGGCCCCGCTGCGCGAGCGCCTGCTCCGCTCCAAGCTCGCCGTACCCCGCCCCGGCGGCTGGGGCTTCGCCCACGCCATGCTCCGCGAGTCCCTCTGCACCACCTCGAGCCGCACCGAGCGCTGGGCGCGATGGAACCGCGCCGCCGCCGCCGCGGTGCAGGGCCGGGACGCTGCCTCCCTCGAGCGGCTCGGTCGCTACCGGGTCGCGGCCGGCGACGCCCTGGACGGCGCCGCATGCCTGCTCGAGGCGGCGGAAGCCTGGCAGGCCCTGGGGGTCGCGCGCCGCGCGCTGAGCGTGCTCCAGACCCGCGAGCAGACCCTCGCCACCGCCGCGCTGCCCCACGACGACGAGCGCTGGGGCGCTGGCTGGGTGCTGCGCGCGCGCGTGCACCGCTTCCTCGCCGAGCTGGACGACTCGCTGCGTTGGGCCCGCCGCGCCCAGCGGGCGGCCGAGGAGGGCAGCTGGGCGCGGGTCGGCGCGCTCGCTTCGCTGCGTGCGGCCCAGGTCGTCCACCTGCGCGGGGACTTCGAGCGCTCGGCCACCCTGCACCGCCGGGCCCTGGACGACTGCGACGCAGCGGGGCTGGCCCAGCCGGCGGCCGAAGCCCGGCAGGCCCTCGCCGACGTCTCGCTGCGGGCCGGGCGCTTCGATGAGGCCCACCAGGGCTTCGCCGACGCCGCCGCCCGCTTCGCCGCAGTGGGGGATGTCGGCGCCCAGGGGAACTGCGTGCGCGGCCTCGCCCTCGTCGCGAAGCGCCGCGAGGGAGCCGAGGCCGCGGCGGCCCACATCCGCGAAGCGCTCGCGCTCTACCGATCCATCGGGCACCGCAGCGGGGAGGCGGACTGCCTGAACTCCCTGGCCGAGATCGCGCGGAGCGCCGGCCGGCTCGAAGAGGCCGAGGACGGCTACCGCACCGCCCTGGCCATCCAGGACGCCGTCGGCGCCGCAGCGGCGGGCATCTTCCCCCGCATCAACCTCGGCCTGGTGCTGCTCGCCCGCGGGCAGTGGGCCGAAGCCGAGCTCCAGCTCGAGCGCTGCCGCCTGCCCCTCGAAGACGCAGGCCGCGAGGCGGTCTTGGGTTGCGTCTGGGCCTTCCTCGCGCTGCCCTCGGCCGGGCTGGGGCGCTGGGCCGAGTCCGATGTGCGACTCGAGGAGGCGCGACGGCGGCTGGATTTCACCGGGACCTCGGACGCCGACGTCGCCTGGGCCCTGGGCCGGCTGGGCGATCTGGCAGAGCAGACGGGCGATCCCGAGCGCGCGCGGCGGGCTCTCGCCCTCGCGCGGACGCAGTGGCTCGCGATCGGACGGAGCGACGAAGCGGACACGCTGGAACGGCGGCTCGCCCTGCTGGTCTGAGCCCGCGCGGGCGAAGGGAGCCGACGGCGGCCCCCGATGCCCCCCGGGCGACTGGTATTGTCGTTGGCCGTGTCCCAGGAAATCGCCCGCGCACAGCTTGTCGGTCCCGTCATGGAGTCGCTCCTCCGCGAGGTCGACTTCGGACGCCTCCAGCCCGGGCATCTGCCTCACATCCAGGCCGTCGTGCGCGAGAAGCTGGCCGAAGCCTCCTCCGCGGCCGTTCGTCGGCAGCTCGGCGGGCAGGCCGGCGTCGACGCGATCGGGCAGGAGCTGGCCGAGGACGTGCTCTGCAGCCGCGAGTTCTTCGCCCTCATCCAGGACCCCTCGGTGACCGCCGTGGTGGTCAACGGCCCCCACGAGGTCCGGAGCGAGCGAGGCTCGGAGCGCCAGGTGACCAACCTGAGCTTCCCGTCGGAGCGGAGCCTCAACCGCGTCGCGATGTGGATGACCGCGCAGATCGACCAGTGCGTGCACGCGGGCCGGCCACTCGTCGAGGCCCGGCTGCCGGACGGCTCCCAGATCCAGGCCATCGTGCCCCCCGTCGCCCCCGGCGGCACCGTGCTCTGCATCCGGCGCAGTCCCCTCGCGGGCGCGGATCTCGGCGGCCTCGCTGCAGCCGGCTGCTTCCCGCTGGCGCTCGTGCCCCTGCTGCACGCCGTCGTGGCCGGACGCCTCAACCTGCTCGTGAGCGGGCCCTTCGGCGGCTCGGCCACGATCCTCCTCTCCGCCCTCGCCCAGTCGGTCCCGGCGGAGGAGCGGCTGGTCCTCGTGGAGCAGCGTTCCGAGCTGCCCCTGGAGCGACCGGGCCTCGTGCGCCTCCAGGAAGGGACGGGCGGGGATCCGAGCAGCGCCGAGCTGGTCGAAGCCGCCCTCGCCCTGCGCCCCGATCGCCTCGTGCTTCCCCGGCTGGAAGGCCGGGAGATCCGCAACCTGCTGCGGGCCGCGGACGGCGCCTGCGCGGGCTCCATGGCTGCGGTCCGGGCCGAGTCGATCGACGCGGCCCTCGAGCAGGTCGCCGCCGCCGCCGAGCCGGGCCCCGCCGGGCGGCGCCTCGTCGCCGCGGGCGTGGACGTCGTGCTCCAGATGCTCGACGGGCCCCTGGGACCACGGCTGGCGGCGATCGCGGAGGTCCAGGGCTTCGAAGGCGAGCGTGTGATCACGCAGCAGCTGTTCTCGCTGGAGGCGTCGCCGGAGGGCTTCGGCCACACCTTCACGGCCGCAGGCCTGCGGCCGAGCTTCGCCGATCGGCTGGAGCGGCAGGGGCTTCGGTTGCCCGCGGAGCTGTGGCGCCTGCGGCAGGACGTGGCCTGAGCGGTGGCCAGCCGCGCGGCTGAAGAGGCCTGGACCCAGCTGGCCGCGAACACGGCGGGGCTGCTCGCCTCGGGGCTGCCGATCGACGACGCCCTCGACCAGGCGATCCCGCAGGCCCCGGACCGCTGGCAGCTCACCCTCCAGCAGGCCCGCGACGCCCTGCGCGCCGGCGACACCGAGACCGCCGCGGCGCTGGTCGCAGGCGTCGACTGCTTCGCCTCCCTGGCCCTCGCCGAGGTGGTGCGACTCGCCGCCCGACGGCCGGAGCGGGGCCTGCGGCTCGGCCATGCCCTGCACGCCACCCTCGCCGGGCGCACGGATCGCGACGTGGCCCGCACCGCGCGGCTGCGCCGGACCCGGACCCGGGCAGCCCTGGTCTGCCTCATCGTGCCGGTGGCCCTCGGGCTGCTGTGGGCGGTCGAGCCTTCGTGGTTCGACGCCCGCTCCCTGGGCTCGGCCGAGACCTGGATGAGGCAGGCGGCCGCGGGCTGGCTCGGCCTCGGGGCCCTCCTCTTCACCCTCGCCCTGCGCCGACCCTGGTGATGGCGTGCTGACCGGCGACGGCCTCGATGTCGGCTGGCTGATCCCCGCTGCGGTCGGCTTCGCGATCTTCCTGCTGATCCTGCGCGTCGTGCTGCGAGGCCGGCGCTCCCGAGCGGACGCCGAGCCCGAGTCCCACCCGCTGCCGGCGCTGCCGCCCCTCGCTCGCGCCGAGGCCCCGCCGCCTTCCCGGGCTCCCAAGCGACCGCCCCGCGGGGCGGCGACTCCAGCG
>JAJDAI010000362.1 GCA_029261955.1 Deltaproteobacteria bacterium
CTCGAAGTAGGGCCGCAGGTTGTCCGCACGCAGCCGCTCGATGGCCTCGGCCACGCGGTTGTGGAACTCCTTGCTGCGCCCGGCCAGCACGCCGCGCTGCGTGACCTCCCAGCAGAGGTTGTTGCGGAAGACGAAGTCCGCCTCGCCCGTCGCCTCGCCGTCGCGCACCGGGCGCACGAGCTTCATCGCCTGGAGCCGCCCGATGACCTCGGCCAGCTCCTCGGTGTTCATGCGCGTCACCTCGGCGAGCAGCGCGCGCTCGAAGGACCGGCCGATGGTCGCTGCGACCTCCAGCACCACCCGCTCGCCCGCGTTGAGCGTGTCGATGCGGGAGTAGATCAGGTCCTCGACGCTCGCCGGGATGCCCGCCGCCTCCAGCTCGCCGCGCACGATGACCTTGCCGTCCTGCACGCGGACGAGGTCCCGTCGCCGCAGCTGCCCGAGGATCTCCTTGGCGAAGAGGGCGTTGCCCGAGCTGGCCGAGTAGATGAGCTCCAGCACCTCGCTCGGCACCTCGGTCACCCCCAGCAGCTCGTGCGCGAACTGGTCGCACTCCTCGCGGCCCATGGGCGGCATCTCGAGGCGGTGCACGCGGGCATCCTCCTCGAAGGGCAGGTCGTGCTCCGTGGGTGTGGTCAGCACCAGCAGCAGCTTGTTGTGGTCGAGGGTGCGCAGCAGGTGGGCCGACAGGTCCACGGAGTAGTGGTCCAGGTGCTGGAAGTTCTCCAGCGCGAGCACCAGGAACTTGTCGGCGCACAGCCCGGCGATGACCTTGCGGATCGCCTCGAAGGTGCCGATGCGCACCTGATCGCCGCTGAGGTACTTGAGGTTGCTGCCCTCGAACTCCAGCTCGAACAGCTGCCCGATGATGTGGATGTCGATGGGGTCGAGCTTCAGCTCCGTCAGGCGCTGAAGCTTCTCGCGCATCGCCTCGTCGCTGTCCTCCTCCAGGAAGCCGCAGATCTGCTCGAGGATCTCGCGGTAGGCCAGGAACGGGACCTCGCGCCGGTAGAAGGTGCCTCGGCCGACGTAGAAGGCGATCTCGCGATCCCGGGTGATCTCGCGGATCTCCCGCACGAAGCGAGCCTTGCCGGAGCCGGCCTCGCCCTCGAGCACCAGCACCGCGCCCTCGCCCGCTGCGACCTCGGCGATGACCTGCTTGAGCAGCTCGAACTCGTTGGACCGCTTGACCCAGCGCCCCGAGGCGCCCCGCTCGTCGCGCCCGCGCAGCCGGCGCAGGCGGTAGGGGCGGACCTCGCCGGCCGCCCACTTCACGGGCACCTCCGGCAGCGGGTCGAACTCGCCGTGCTCCAGCAACATCCCGTAGACGCGCTCGGAGACCAGCACCTCGTCCAGGCCCGCGGCGTCGCAGAGCCGGCGCGCCAGCTTCACGGTGTCGCCCCAGGGCGTGTAGCTGCGCTTGCGCTTCTTCCGCGCCGGACCGACCAGCACGGGACCGCGGTGCACGCCCATGGACAGGTGGACGCGCTCGCCCTTCGCCTCGGCAAATTTCTCAGACAGACGGCGAAGATCCGACGCACACCTCACACAAAGCTCGAGGTCCTTGGACGTCGTCTTGTCCAGGCCCCAGAGGATGAGCATGCGGTCCGCGTCGAGCCGCGAGATGGTGCCGCGGTACTTCTTCAGCAGCGCCGACATGGACTTGAGAAAGCTGAAGTTCAACTTCAACAGTCCCTCTTCACCCACGCGTTCTGCAATGTCTGTCAGGCCCGTGACCTCGACCGCGAGGACCTCCACCTGGCGCCGCTCACCCTGGGCGAGGCGGGTGCCGAGATCCGGGGTGCCGCCCGAGACCGAGCCGGTCAGACCCGAGACGCTCAGGTCGACGACGCCCCACTCCCCGCTGGACAGGGCCTTGTTCTCGCCCCCAGCGTCGAAGTCCTCCACCGCGAGGTCGGGCTCCCGGTAGCCGGGCTGGTCCATCTCGTTGAGGTCTTTGACGATCGCGTTGACGACGCTGCCCGCGCTGGCCCGCCGGTACTCCTCGGCGAACATCTCCTTCATGAAGGTCCCGAGGTCGGCGCGGGTGACGCGCATGCCGACGTCGTACAGGAAGGAGAGCAGATCCTCCTGGAGGTCCCGGGCCTGCTGGTAGCGGTCGTCGGGGTCGCGGGCGAGGGCCTTGAGGAGGATCTCCTCGAGGCGGATCGGGATCTCGGGGTTCACGGCGCGCGGCGGCGGGATGTCCGCGTTGCGCACCATCCGCATCTTCTCCTTGCGGTCCTTGCCCGCGTAGAGGCGCTGCCCGGTGATCAGCTCGTAGAGGATGATGCCGGCCGCGAAGATGTCGCTGCGGTTGTCGACGAACTCGCCGCGGCTCTGCTCCGGCGCCATGTAGGCGAACTTGCCGCCGGCCATCTTGCCGGCTTCCTCTTCCTCGACGTCGCCAAAGCGGGCGATGCCGAAGTCCATCAGCTTGCAGTCGCCCTCGTAGGAGATCAGCAGGTTGTGGGGCGAGACGTCCTGGTGCACCACGTTGAGCGGGCGCCCGGCGGGATCGGACAGCGTGTGCGCGTAGTCCAGGCCGCGGGCGAGCTCGGTGATGATGTAGACGCCGGTGGGGATGGGCAGGAAGCGGCGCGTCTTCCGACCGAGCTTGATGATGTGCATCAAGTCCTGGCCGTGGATGAACTCCATGGCCATGAAGTAGTCGTTGTCGACCTTGCCCAGGTCGTACACCTGCACGATGTTCGCGTGGTTCAACGAGACGGCGATCTTCGCCTCGTTGATGAACATCTTCACGAACTCGGGGTTGCGGCTGAGGTGCGGCAGGATCTTCTTGATGACCAGCAGCTTCTCGAAGCCCGCGACGCCGTACGACTTGGCCTTGTAGACCTCAGCCATACCGCCCGTGGCGATCTTCTCAATCAGCTGGTACTTGCCGAAACGGATCGGCGCGAATTCGGCCATCAGCTCCCCTGCGCGCCGTCGTTCGCACGCGAGCGTGGAAGTGTATCCCAGTCCTGGGGACGATTGGCACCGCAGCGCTCCGGAGCGGGACGCCTTGACCGCGCCTTGACGCAGCGCACCACCGACCCGATCCTCCGCGCGTGCGCGCCACCCTGATCCTCCTTTTCGTCCTCGCCCTGCCCGGCTGCAGCTACTGCTGGCCCCGCGGTGGATCGCCCGCCCTGTGCCAGCAGGATGACGACGACAGCGGGGACGACGACGCCACAGCGGACGACGACGACGCGACGGCAGACGACGACGACGCCACAGCGGACGACGACGACGCCACAGCGGACGACGACGACAGCACGCTGCCCGAGCCGGACTCGGACGGCATGGTCACGGTCGACGCCGGCCCCTTCACCCGGGGCTGCGACGACGGCACGCCCGGCTGCGACGGCGAGTCCCAGCCCGCGGGCCAGGTGACCGTCAGCCCCTTCCGCATCGACGCATTCGAGGTCACAAACGCCGCCTACGCCCTCTTCCTCACCGACCACGGGAACGACTGCGACGGCGCGCAGTGCTTCTCCCTCTTCGTGAACGGAGAGATCGAGGACCAGGGCAACGGCACCTGGCTCGCGGACGAGGAGACCGAGAACCACCCGGTGCACGACGTGGACTGGTTGGGCGCGGCGACCTACTGCGACTGGGCCGGGCGGCGGCTGCCCACCGAAGCCGAGTGGGAGCTGGCCGCGCGCGGCGAAGACGGTCGCCGCTTCCCCTGGGGCGCGGAGGATCCCGACTGCGCGCTGGCGATCTTCAACGACTGCCCGGACACCGGGGCCTGGGACGTGGGCACGCGGCCCGACGGCCGCTCCCCCTTCGGCGCCTACGACATGGCCGGGAACCTCTGGGAGTGGGCGTCGGACTGGATGGCAGACGACTGGAGTGACAGCGACACCGACAACCCGACCGGCCCCGTCTTCGGCGACTCCAGGGTGGTCCGCGGCGGCAGCTACGTGAGCAACTCGGTGGCGATCACGACCTGGAGCCGCTGGGGCCGAGACCCCGAGCACGGCTCCGGCTGGGTCGGCTTCCGCTGCGCCGAGTCGCTCTAGGCGACGCGCCGGGCCTTGTAGCGGCTCTGCATCATCGAGCGCAGCCGGCGCATGGCCTGCGCTTCCAGCTGGCGGACCCGCTCGCGGGACAGGCCGAGCCGACGCCCCACCTCGCGCAGGGTCAGGGCGTCGGGGCCGAGGTGCCGCAGGGTCACGATGTCGCGCTCGCGCTCGCTGAGCCGCGCCACGCACTCGCGCAGGATCCGCTGCTGCAGCTGGGCCTCCTCGCTGTCGGCCGTTCGCTGCTCGGGGTTGGGGCCGGGCTCGGGCACCCGGTCGCCGAAGGTGACGCCGCCGCTCTCGTCCAGCGGCACGTCGAGGCTGAGATCCCGGCCCTTGATGGCGCCGAGCATCAGCTTCACGTCCTTCGGCCGGGCGTCGAGCTCCTCGGCGACCCGCGCGATCCAGGACTCCTGCCCCTCGCCGTCCAGTCGGCCGGCGGCCAGGGCGCGCGGCAGCTTGTAGAAGAGCCGACGCTGCGTCTGGGTCGTGCCGACCCGCACCAGCGACCAGGACTGGATGATGTAGCTCTGGATGTAGGCCTTGATCCACCACACGGCGTAGGAGATGAGCCGGGTGCCCTTCTCCGGGTCGAACTTCTCGACCGCACGGATGAGCCCGAGGTTCCCCTCCTGGATCAGGTCCGTCAGGGTCAGCCCGTACTTGCGGTAGCCCATGGCGACCTTGACGACGAAGCGCAGGTTGCGTCGAACCAGCTCGTCGGCTGCTGTCTGGTCCCGCTCGTCGCGCCAGCGGCGGGCGAGCTCGCCCTCCTCCTCGCGCGTCAGCAGGTCGTGCCGCTGCACGTCGTCCATGTAAACAGTCACTGGCGTGCGCTCAGGATCGTACGAACCCATTGTGTCCCCGGGTGGTTGGGGAGTCCCCGGTCCGCCCCCGGACCAGGAGAGAGCTCCCGCGTTCGGTGGCTTCGACGGATCGAATCCGCATTTATTCAACGAAATCCGCAGAAACTTGGACGAGGCTGGAAATCACTGGGCTTTCGCCCGTTGACAGCCCCCGGAATCGACCTCATTCTGCGCCGCTGGCGTGGTCCGATGGCCCGCCGTGGAGGCTGCATGGCCGACTCGACCGACAGCTCGCAGCCCACGCCCGAGGCGCTCGCCCCGCACCAGGACGTCCCGCCCGAGCCCCTGCCGATCCACCCGGTGCAGCTCGAGTCCGAGGACCCGCTCCCGAGCTCGCTCGGCGTGGTGCCGCTGCGCAACCTCGTGCTCTACCCGGGCATGGTCACGCCGGTGGTGGTGGTCCGCCCCTCCAGCATCCAGGTCCTGCGGCGCGCCGCGACCGTCGGCACGCCCTGCGTCTTCGTGACCCAGCGCAACGCGGACCTGGCCGACCCCGGCCGCGAAGACCTGCACGACGTCGGCACCGTGGGTCGCCTGCTCCGCGGCCTGCGCTTCAGCGACGGCACGCTCCGCGTCCTGGTCCAGGGCCTGCGCCGCGTCACGCTCGGCGCTGTCTCCTCCGAGACGCCCATCGTGCGCGCGCGCA
>JAJDAI010000363.1 GCA_029261955.1 Deltaproteobacteria bacterium
GCAGCGCGCCAGGCCGGTCCAGTCCGCTCCATCCGCCCCGGCTCCGGCCGTCAAGGCGACCCCGGCCAAGCTCCAGCTGCCCGGCTTCGAGCTCGACTCGGACGGCTTCCTGGTGAACCCGATGAGCTGGACCCGGGACTTCGCGGACGCCATGGCGGCGCTGCACGGCATCGACGAGCTGACGGCCGCCCACTGGCAGGTCGTCGACTACATGCGCGGGACCTTCGTGGAGTCCGGCATCTCCCCCAACATCCGCAAGGTGTCCAAGGGCGGCGGCATCGGCACGCGCGAGATCTACCAACTGTTCAAGAAGGCGCCCGGCAAGACCGCGGCCCGCATCGCGGGCATCCCCAAGCCCGTCGGCTGCATCTAGGAGTGACCATGGAAACCCAGGAACGACAGCGACGCGTCGCGATCATCTGCAGCAAGGGCGGGCTGGACGAGGTCTACCCGGCCCTGATCCTCGGCAACGCTGCCCGCATGTCCGGCATCGAAGCGGTGCTCTTCTTCACCTTCTACGGCCTCGACGCCGTCACCGAGAACAAGGTCGACCACCTGCACGTCAACCTCGCCGGCAACCCCGCGAGCCCCATCCCCACCGTCATCGGTGGCCTGCCGGGCATGGAGAACTTCGCCGCCGCGATGATGAAGAAGCAGATGGAGGAGCTCGATCTGCCCTCGGTGCGCGAGATGATGGAGATGCTCGTGGACTCCGGCGCCGAACTCTACGGCTGCCAGCTGGCCATGGAGATGTTCAAGCGCACGAAGGACGACCTGATCCCGCAGGTGGCCGAGGTCATCACGGCCGGTGACTTCTACGACCTCAGCGAGGGCGCGCAGATCATCTTCACCTAGCGCTCCGCCCGAGCCGCCCTCAGCGGATTCACCTCGCGTCCCTCGACGCTCCATGCCATCTTGGCCCAGGGCAAGCGTGCTGGGGAGCGAGGCTTGTGAGGGTCGACATGGATCGAGTTGGAGCGCTCTTGTGGAGCGTGAGAAGGCATCTTTTCGCGCCGCGCGGGCTCGCGTTGGCCCTGCTGATCGCTGTGCTCGCGCCGGGCTGCGCGGTCGAGGACGATCCCGGCTTCGCGGCCGGCGACGACGACGACGACGACGACGACGACTCCGCCGAGCCCGAGGGGCCGGTGTCCTGGTCCGACGAGGTGGTCTGCAGCGAGCCCGTCAACGGCTTCGACCGGCTGGAGCCGCGCGGCGGCGCCCCCTTCGCCACGGCCCCGCAGCAGGACCCCGGTCGCTGCATGCCCGTCTACGGCGCGGTGGCGGCCGAGGATCTGGACGGCGACGGCGACATCGATCTCGCCGTCGCGCAGTCCCACATGCCGCCCCTGCTCTACCGCAACGCCGGCGACGGCACCTTCGACGAGGTCGCGCTGCCGGCCTTCGGCGCGGGAGACGGCCGCCAGTTCCTCGGCCTGTCGCTGGTCGACCTGAACGGGGACCGGCTGCCCGAGATCGTGCTCGCGGGCGAAGGCTTCGTGGCGGTGGCCGACAACCTCGGCGGCCTGGGCTTCGCGCCCTTCGATCCGGTGGTCTTCCAGGAGGGCTACCCCCGCAGCTGCCTGCACTCGGCCTCGGCGGGCGACCTGGACGGCGACGGTGACCTGGATCTCTTCGTGCCCGGCGCCGACCTGCTGCTGGACGCGGACGCCACCTACACCATCGACCCCGTGCATGCGGCGGAGGATTTGCTCCTGCTCCAGGGCCCCTCCGGCCTCGCGGTGGCCCACGGGCTGCTCGCCCCGGTCTCGGACATGATCTCGCTCGTCGCGCTGCTCACCGACTTCGACGGGGACCGGGATCCCGACCTGCTCGTCGCCCCGGACCGCATGCACATGCTCGGTGGGGGGCGGCTCAGGCTGCAGGTGAACGAGGGCGGCGAGTTCATCGACTCCTCGAGCGAGCTCGGGGCCGACGTGCCCCTGCTCGGCGGCATGGGCGTGGCCAGCGCTGATCTGAACGGCGACGGTCGCCTCGATTACTGCTTCTCCGACGCGGTCCCTGCCTTCAGCTGCCTGCTGAGCAACGACCTCGGCTTCGTGGAGTCGGGGCTCTCCCTGGGCCTCAGCGTGGACGGCGAGGGCTTCCCCGAGTGGGCCGGCGAGCACTGGAACGGCTGGAGCGTCGAGCTCGTCGACCTGGACAACGACGGCTGGCTGGACCTGACCTGCCCCGCCAGCCACCCCGATCTGATTGAGGTCGAGCCGGACATGCTGTTCCGGGGCAGCGCCACGGGCTTCGTGGAGGCGGGCACCGCGCAGGGCTTCGCCAGCCTCGACGACCACACGGGCTTGGCGATCGCCGACTTCGCGGGCGACGGCTACCCCGACCTGGTGGTGGGCAGCCGCGACGGCCGTCCCCAGTTCTGGAACAACCCCTGCGGCGCCGACCGGTGGATCGACCTGGAGCTGCTCGGGCCTCCGGGCAACCCGCGGGGCATCGGCGCACGCGTGGAGATCGAGCTGGCCGAGCGCACCGACGTCCGGGAGATCTCTGCTGGGCGCGGTTGGGGTCAGTCGCCCGCCGCCCTGCACGTCGGCCTCGGAGCCGCCCTGGAAGCGCGGGTGAGCGTGTCCTGGCCGGACGGCGAGGTGCTGAGCGGGACCGTGGTGCCCTCGAACCGCGTCGTCACCGTGCGCCACCCCGCGGCGGAGGGCGGGTCGTGATGGCGCGTGCTCTTTTGGGGGGGAAGGCGAGGCTGCTGCTCGCTCTGCTGCTGGCCGGCTGCACGACGCCGCCGTCCGACGACGACGACAGCACGCCCGCGACGAACCCCGACGACGACGACAGCGCCGCGCCCGACGACGACGACAGCGGCGAGGACCCCACCCCGCCCGACGAGCCCTTCCTCGTCGAGGTGAGCCCCCTGGTCGCGGCCGAGTGCGGCGCGCCGAACGGCCCCTTCTCCGAGGCCGCGCCCCTCGACATCCAGCCCACCACCCTGGCGGAAGACTTCGGCCCGGGCGGCGGCGACCGCTTCCAGGACGAGCTGGGTGCAGGCGTCGCGGCCGCCGACTTCACGGGCGATGGCATCGTCGACCTCGTGTTCACCGCGCACCAGGAGTGCAACGCCTTCTTCCGCGGCGACGGCGACGGCACCTTCACGCGGGTGGAGGACACCGGCGCCGAGCTCTGCGAGGGCGAGCCGCACTACAGCCTCGGCGCGCACCCGGTCGACCTCGACATGGACGGGGACTGGGACGTGGTCGTGACCGGGCACGTCGGCCTGAGCGAGCACGTCCTGTTGCTCAACGAGGGCGACGGCACCTTCACCTCGGCCCCGCTCGGCGTCGCCTCGGGACGCACCCTCTCGGTCGTTCCCGCGGACTTCGACCGCGACGGCGCCGTCGACCTCTTCCTGTCCAACTTCTTCGACCGCGGCATGGAGCAGCCCTCCACCGGCTGCTCGCAGCTGCTGATGGGCCGGGGCGACGGCACCTTCGGGGACTCGAGCGACCTGCTGCCGGCCCGCGTCTGCGACGCGGCTGGCTTCGACGGCGCCGTGGTCGTGAACCCGGAGTCGGGCGAGTTGGACCTCATGGCCGTGTTCGACAAGGGCTTCAGCCTGGAGACGAACATGTACCTGCGTGGCCTCGGCCTCCAGGGCGATCGACCGAACTTCGAGGACGCGTCGGACGAGCTGGCCTTCGGTGTGCCCTCGAACACCATGGGCGTGCTGCCCTGGTACTGGGAGGACAGCCTTTGGGTCTTCTGGACCACCGGCGACAAGCGAAACATCCTGCTGCGCCGGGACGAGGGCGGCTTCGTGGAGGTCTCCTCGGCCGATCAGGGCCTCAACGGCCGCGTCGGGCCCCACATGACCTGGGATGGGGAGTGGTTCCCCGGGCCCGACGGCCCCTGCGTCGTCTACGACCAGGGCGAGTTCCCGGACCAGTGGGCGGGCCCCGCCGACCTGAGCGAGCTGCCGCCCTACACCCAGTGCTGGGACCCCGCGCTGGGCCGCTTCGTCGATCGGCCGGACGACGGCAGCAGCTGGTGGCACGGCGTGAACGCCACGGGCTCGACGATGGCGGACTTCGACGGCGACGGCCGCCCGGACCTCATCAAGCACGTGCTCAATCCCGAGCGTGAGTACGGCGCCTTCCTGAACACGCTCTGCGTGGAGGATTCCGTGGTCGTCGACGTGATGGACGGCCCGGTGCCGGCCTACGGCGCGCGGCTCGAACTCAAGGACGGTGAGACGACCCTGGCCACCGGCTTCGTCGGCGCGGGCCACGGCCTCTTCGGGGGCGGTCAGCCCGACGTGTTCCTGCGCGGCACGGGCACCCTGCACATCCTCTGGCCCGGCGGCGAGCGCAGCGAGCACGCGGTCGAGGCCGGCAGCCGGGTCGAGATCACCCGCAAGCCCTGAGCGCCTGCGAAGAGTCCGCCCTCAGGGAACCGGGATGACGATCCGCTGGTTGGCGGCCACGTTCTCGACGCTCGCGGTCCCGCCGCCCGGGAAGCGGACCTCGACCAGCTCCGACTGCGTCGCTTCACCCAGGCCGACCCGCAGGACCGGCTCCCAGGACGAGTGCACGCCGGCGTTGCCGACCGTGAGCAGCCGCGTCTGCTTCACGCCGTCGATCCAGACCCGCGCCTGGGCCCCCAGGCCGTGCGGGTTGCCCGCCGCGCCGGCGAACTCGATCTCCAGCCAGTTGTTCGTCCCGCCCACGCCGCGGACGAGGCAGACCGGGCCTGCGAAGGAGGCCGCGACCACGTCCAGGCGCCCGTCGCCGTCGAAGTCGGCCGGCGCCATCGAGCGCCAGTTCCGGCCGGCAGGGCAGGGGAGCTCCAGCCCCTCGGAGAAGCCGTCGGCGCTGTTGAGCCAGGCCAGGTTCACCTGATCCACCCCGTCCGGCGCCTCCCAGGCCTTGGGGTAGCCCCAGGCCACGAGCACGTCG
The DNA here is from genome assembly GCA_029261955.1 of Deltaproteobacteria bacterium. Classification (GTDB taxonomy): domain Bacteria; phylum Myxococcota_A; class UBA796; order UBA9615; family UBA9615; genus CALCXL01. The sequence goes on from JAJDAI010000363.1 coordinate 4,923, forward strand.
CGGAAGGTGTTGTCGTCCAGATCCGGGAAGAGCACGGCCCACGAGGCTTCGCTGTGCTTCGGCTCGGGCGGCGTCGTGCCCCAGGCCGCGCCGACCTCGAGGAAGGTCTCCGTCGCCTCCCCGTCGTAGGAGAAGAGGTGGAAGGCGGAGTCGGTGTCCGACACGCCCAGCTCGGGCCAGTTGTCGCCGTTCAGGTCGCCGACGGCGGCGCCCATGGAGTTCATCTGCACGTGCAGGCCCAGCTGCTCGGCGCGGTCCGACCACATGGCGCCGTCCCAGGCCAGCATGCGGTTGCGCTGCTCGTAGTTCATCTGGTCGTTGGCGATGTGCAGCTCCAGCGTGCCGTCGCCGTCGAAGTCCAGCCAGCTCGCCTGGAAGCACTGCCCCGTGAGGTCTGCCTCGCTCGCGAACTCGGCCGAGGCGTCCTCGAAGGCTCCGCCGCCGAGGCCGCGCAGGAAGAGGCTCTTGCCCATGTCGTCGGCGCCGTTGCTCGAGTAGGCGCATACGAAGAGGTCCACGATGCCGTCCGCGTCCACGTCCGCCGCGGTCGCGCCGAAGCTCCGGTCCGACTCGGGCAGCTCGGCGAGGGGCGCCCCCTCGACGAAGGTCGCGTCTCCGTTGTTCCAGAAGCTGCGCACGCGGTTGGCGTCGTGCAGGAGGATGTCGACGTCGCCGTCGCCGTCGAGGTCGAGCGCGGTCGCGCCGAAGGTGGGCACGCCCTTGACCAGCCCCTCCTCCAGGCCGGTGTTCTCCTGGCGGGTGAAGTGGGCGTCGCCGTCGTTGAGGAAGAGCGCGTTGGGGCCCCAGGGGGCGGTCAGCAGCAGGTCGGGGTCGCCGTCCGCGTCGAAGTCGGCGACGGCCATGCCCGCGCCCGTCGTGTAGTCGCCGTCGATGGCGTCCTCGGGGTGCTCGTCGTCGTCCCAGGAGCGCTCCGGGATGGGCGCGTCGAAGGTCAGGCCCGACTCCTCGGTCCAGTCGATGAACTGCCAGACCGCGGGGTCGGGCGTCGGGTCCTCGGAGGCGTCGTCGTCGTCGTCCTCCGCGGAGTCGTCGTCGTCGGCGGAGTCGTCGTCGTCCAGGACGTCGTCGTCGTCCGCGGTGCTGTCGTCGTCGTCGTCGCCGTCGGCCGTGCAGCCGACGAGGCACGCGAGACAGAACAGCAGAATCAACCGGATGCTCATGGGACCTCCCCGACCGCGCATCGCCCTCCAGCCCGCGCAGACAGGCGCCAAGCCTAGCCACCGGCCCCCGCGAGCGCCACGAAGAGATCGGCCCGATGCGGTCCCCGGTGCCGGTCGAGGGGCCGCTGGAGCGCGAGCAGCCCGTCGCCGCCGTTCCTCGGGGGTGGCCAGGCCTCGCCCCAGGTGCCGCCCTGGCCTGCGGCCGCCCGCTCATCGACCCCGCAGCGCCGGTGCGATTGGCCGTCCGGCAGGTCCCGCATCAGGCCGCCGACGCCGGCGTTCGTGCGCAGCGACACGCACCCGGGACTCCACTCCGACACGCCTGCCGGGAGGGTGGGGGAAGCGCGGCCCAACTGGGGAGGGGCTGATCTCGACCGCAGCGGGTTGTGGCGTGCCCTGACCTCGGGCCGTTGGCCCCGCTATCATCGCCGGACTATCAATCGAGGTTTGTCCATGTCCCTGCGTTCGCTGCTCGCCCCCCTGCTGGTCCTCCTGTTGCCCCTCGCCCTCGCGGGCTGCCCTCCGGCTGAGGGTGGAGGCAACCCGCCGACCCCCGAGGGCGGCAACCCCGGTGAGTGCGCCGACGGCGCGGACAACGACGGCGACGGGGACTTCGACTGCAACGACTCGGACTGCGCCGGCGCGCCCGACTGCCAGGGCGATGACGACGACGCCACCGCCGACGACGACGACGCGACCGCCGACGACGACGACGCGGCCGACGACGACGACGCCGTGGCCGACGACGACGACTCCGCGGCG